>JBEBUJ010000062.1:0-12431 GCA_040393365.1 Leucobacter denitrificans | reverse complement strand
CGCGACCCTCACCTTGGCAAGGTGATGCGCTACCAACTGCGCTACATCCGCATTATCGCCTCGAGGCGACTCGAATAACTTTATACAGCTGGCAGCCTCTATGCAAATCCCATGCTCGCGCCCGGGCGTGGCGAGAGATTGTTACGCAGCGGTGATGTCCTAACAGCAAATTTGCCGGTGGTCACCACTAGCCTGGATCGCATGGCGGGGAGTGCAGGCAAGCGTATCGCACGAGTGATTGCGGTCGTCGTTGTCCTCATCCTTGGCATCGGCGCCATAGTTGCCTATGAGTTCCGCACGGAAATACGCGATCATTTCACAGCGGTGGGTTTCGAGCCCACGCAGCGCGTAGAAGGCATTCAAGAGGCGATAGCACTTACGACGTCTGGTGATCGGGTGTTCCTTGCCTCCCGGCCTACGATCGGCGACCGGGAACAATTCAGCACCTGGTGCGCCGATGTGGATCACAGTGAAGAGGGTCACGTGCTTGGCTGTTTCGCTGAGAATCGCATTCGACTCTTCGACGTCACAGACGAACGGCTGTCCGGCGTAGTCGAAGTCACGGCCGCCCACGAATTGCTGCATGCCACATATTCACGCCTGAGCGCATCGGAGCGGGAGCACCTCTCTGAAGAACTCAACGAGGCCTACGAATCACTGATCGCTGACGATCCAACACTTGAAGAGCGCATGAGTGTCTACGCGCAGCTCCCAGCAACGGCCTTCGCAAACGAACTGCATTCAGTACTCGGGACAGAGGTGAGAAACCTTCCTGATGCGCTTGAGGCTCATTATGAGCAGTGGTTCACAAACCGCGCAAAGATTGTCGACTGGTACGACTCGTATCACAGCGTGTTCACTGAACTGACTGAACGGGCGAACGCTCTCAGCGCTGAACTTGAAGCGCTGCGCACCGACATCGAGCAGAGGAGTGCGGACTACGACGCGGCAGTGCGCCAGTTCAATGCAGACGCGGCTGAATTCAAAGCTCGAAATGAGCGGTTCGAATTCGACGGCCAACCCGAGCTGTTCAACCAACTCCGAGCCGAATTGCTCGCGCGTCAAGACGCGCTGGGCCAAACTCTCTCAGGGCTGCAGGCGGATACAGATCGGTTCAATGAACTGCGCGAACAACTCATCGAGCTGAATGATGTCAGCATCCAACTCAACGATGTGCTCGATAGCACGCTCCCGACGCCTACTGAGGAGCCGACTCCAAGCGGATAGCCCCCAGCACCATAGCCATTGCGCGCCCGCTCGCCACTGGATATGAATTCGAGGCTCGATGCGTGTATGATCATTCAGGTTGCCGCGGTGGCTCACACACGCGGAACGGGCGATTGGCGCAGTTGGTAGCGCGCTTCCTTCACACGGAAGAGGTCATCAGTTCGAGTCTGGTATCGCCCACCGGCACATGGCTTTATTTACAGCGGTTCATCGGCATCGAAGGTGACCTCACGGTTGTCGGCGCGCGCCACGAATGGTCTCTAGTGCTACCCGGTAGAATCGATCTGTTACGTATCGTCTCCGAAGGGAATCTGCAGTGGCCGACGGCTTCGCACTGTTCACCGACCGCTCTGTTGTCGCAATGCGCGTTAATGGTGAACTCCGAGATCTCGCACATCACGTGTCTGACACAGACGAGGTGGAGCCGGTCACCATCACTTCGGAAGACGGCCTGAATATCTTGCGCCACTCTGCGGCGCACGTTCTTGCCCAGGCAGTGCAGAACATCAACCCGGAAACCAAACTTGGCATCGGCCCACCGATCACTGATGGCTTCTACTATGACTTCGACCCCGCTGAGGCGTTCACGCCGGAAGACCTCAAAGCTCTCGAAAAAGAGATGCAGAAGATCGTGAAGCAGGGTCAGCGCTTCGTGCGACGAGTGGTCACCGAAGACGAGGCGCGCTCAGAGCTTGCGAATGAGCCGTACAAGCTCGAACTCATCGGCCTCAAAGGTGGGGCGGATCAGGGCTCTGACAACGAGAACGTCGAAGTCGGGGGAGCAGAGCTCACGATCTACGACAATATTGACCCCAAGACCGGTGAGACACGCTGGAAGGACCTCTGCCGAGGCCCGCATCTCCCAAACACCAAAATGATTGGTAATGGGTGGGCGCTCACACGCTCTGCGGGTGCGTATTGGCGCGGCAGCGAGAAGAACCCGATGCTGCAGCGAATCTACGGCACCGCGTGGCCGACGAAGGACGAGCTTCGCGCTCACCAAACACGACTCGAAGAAGCGGCCAAGCGTGATCACCGCAAACTTGGTGTCGAGATGGATCTGTTCAGTTTTCCTGACGAAATAGGCTCAGGGCTCGCAGTTTTCCACCCGAAGGGCGGCATTATCCGCCACGAGATCGAGTCGTTCATGCGCGATGAGCTGTTGAAGCACGGCTACGAGATGGTGAACAGCCCACACATCACCAAGGGCACGCTCTTTGAGACGAGCCAGCACCTCAACTGGTACAAAGACGGCATGTTCCCGGCAATGCACCTTGATGAGGTTGTCGATGGCGATGGCCATGTGGTCAAACAGGGCCAGGATTACTATCTCAAGCCCATGAACTGCCCGTTCCACAACCTCATTTATCGAGCTCGAGCACGAAGCTATCGAGAGCTTCCGCTTCGACTCGCTGAATTCGGCACCGTGTACCGCTATGAGAAGAGCGGCACACTCTCTGGACTCACACGTGTGCGCGGGCTGACGCAGGACGATGCGCACATCTATGTCACCGATGACCAGGTGAAGGATGAGATCAAGCGTCAACTTGATTTCGTATTCTCCACGCTTCGGGCGTATGGCCTCGATGATTTCTATCTTGAGCTCTCCACTCGCGATCCTGAGAAATCTGTCGGAAGTGATGAGCAGTGGGAGGTCGCGACGGAGACTCTCAGGCAAGTGGGAGTTGAGTCTGGTCTCGAACTCGTAAATGATCCAGGAGGCGCGGCTTTCTACGGCCCGAAAATTTCGGTGCAAGCACGAGACGCGATTGGCCGCACCTGGCAGCTCTCAACCGTGCAGCTCGATTTCAACCAACCTGAACTGTTTGAGCTTGAATACGCGGCAGCTGATGGTACGCGCAAGCAACCCATCATGATCCACCGCGCTCTACTCGGTTCGATCGAACGCTTCTTTGCGATATTGCTCGAGCACTACGCCGGCGCATTCCCAGTGTGGCTTTCTCCGCAGCAGGTTGTCGGTATTCCGGTCGCTGAAGAGTACGGGGCATATCTCGACGGAATCATCGACCGGCTGAGACAGCAGGGAGTTCGGGCCGAGGTTGATCACTCAGACGACCGCATGCCAAAGAAGATTCGCACGCACACCAAAGCGAAGGTACCGTTCCAGCTCATCGCAGGCGAAGAAGACCGGGCCGCAGGAGCCGTGAGCTTCCGTTTCAGAGACGGGAGCCAAATGAACGGGGTGCCGGTGGATGAGGCGATCCACCGTATTGTGAGCTCGATTACAACCCGCGAGCAGGTCAACACTGCCTGGGTGGACTGAGCTGTACCGCAATGACAGGAGCAGTGACATCAGAGACCCCGGGCGAGCGGGGGACCGTTGGGGTTGATAATGAAGTACAGCGACTGTGGGTACCGCACCGCATGGTCTACGTTGCTGATCACCTTCAGCCAGATCACACCGATTGCCCATTCTGTGTGGCTCCCTCTCGCAGCGACGAGGATTCCCTCATCGTTGCTCGCGGCAAGACGAGCTACGTGATCCTCAATCTCTTTCCATACAACAGCGGACATATGCTCGTATGTCCGTATCGGCATGTGGCTGGATACGACGACGCGACGCCGGAGGAGGTCGCTGAGATCGGCCTGCTCACCCAGATCGCAATGCGTGCCGCGCGTGCCGCCCTGAGATGCGACGGCTTCAATCTGGGGATGAACCAGGGGGAGGTGGCCGGCGCTGGAATTGCGGCGCACCTCCACCAGCACATCGTTCCTCGTTGGACATCTGACGCTAACTTCTTTCCTATAATCGGACGCACGAAGGCAATGCCCCAGTTGCTCGGCGAGGTTCGAGACCTGATCGCTCAGGCGTGGGCGGATCCTCCCGATTTCGGCGACTGAACTCGCACGCACGGTTACGATCTATAGACAACTCAGGTTTTAAGAAAGAGGTCATCCCATGGCCGGTCACTCCAAATGGGCAACGACGAAGCACAAGAAGGCGATTCTTGATTCACGGCGCGCAAAGGCATTCGCCAAATACATCAAGGTGATCGAGGTGGCGGCCCGCATCGGCGGCGCCGACCTCGCAGGCAATCCCGCACTCGCTGATGCCGTGCACAAAGCGAAGAAGAACTCTGTGCCCGGCGACAACATCGACCGGGCGATCAAGCGGGGTGCTGGACTCACCGGTGAGTCGGTCGAGTACCTCAACACGATGTACGAGGCATACGGGCCGAATGGCGTGGCACTGATGGTGGAGTGCCTCACCGACAATAAGAATCGTGCGGCCGCCGAAGTTCGCACGGCGCTCAGCAGAAACGGTGCAACACTCGCTGATCCAGGGAGCGTTGCATACAACTTCGAGCGCAAGGGTGTCATCACCGTTCCTTCTGAGGGGACAACAGAGGACGATGTGCTTCTCGCTGTGCTCGACGCAGGCGCCGAAGAAGTGACTCGAACCCCAAATGGTGAGTCGTTCGAAGTCATCACAGACGCGTCTGACGTCGTTGCGGCACGCACTTCGCTCGTGGACGCAGGAATTGATTATGATTCGGCTGACGTCGAGTTCGTGCCGAATCTGAAGGTCGAGATCGACGCGGAGACTGCGAGAAAGGTCTTCCGGATCATCGATGCGTTGGAAGACAGCGATGATGTGCAAAACGTCTACTCGAACTTCGACCTGACCGCTGAGGTTCAGGCGGAGCTCGCGAACGACGATGACTAGCTAGATTGGCTGACTTGCGGATCATCGGCATCGACCCGGGCCTCACGAGGCTCGGCGTCGGGATTGTGAGTTCACACGGCGGGCGAAAGCTCGCCTTTGAGCATGTTGAAGTGATGCGCAGCCCAGCCTCCGAGGATACGCCTGCACGACTGCACCTCCTGGGTGAAGCACTGGAACGACTATTTGATGGTGAACGACCGGATGCGATCGCACTCGAACGAGTGTTTGCACAGCAGAACTTGCCGAGCGTGATGGGGGTCGCCCAGATCAGCGGTGTTGTCATGTTTCTCGCAGAGCAGCGCGGCATTCCCGTGACGTTGTACACCCCGAACGAGGTGAAGTCTCAGGTGACGGGATACGGTGCGGCAGACAAGGCACAGGTGACGGCGATGGTCACACGCTTGCTCGGGCTCGCCGCACCGCCGCAGCCAGCCGACGCGGCCGACGCGCTCGCACTTGCAATCACTCACGCCTGGCGGCTCGGGCGCGGAGGCTCCACGCAACGTTCATCCCGCAGGTCGGTCGTGGGGGGCGCGGGAGAGACCCCAGCACAACGAGCGTGGCGCGAAGCAGAATCCAAGCTTGGTCGCCGCCGTAGCGGGCCGATCGGTCGGAGCTAGCTGTGCCGCTCTACCGCGAAACCGGTGTGGTGCTCCGAACGCAAAAACTCGGTGAAGCGGATCGAATCATCACGATGTTCACGCGTGGGCGAGGTATTCTCCGAGCTGTTGCGAAGGGGGTACGCCGCACCTCGTCAAAGTTCGGCGCTCGGCTCGAGCCCTTTATGGTCGCAGACCTGCAGTGCTTCGAGGGTCGATCACTCGACACAATCACTCAGGCTGAAACGCTCGGCGCATATGGGCCGAACATTAGTGGCGATTACGATGCGTTTCGCGCGGCAAGCGTCATTGCCGAGACGGCCGAGCGCGTCGGTGAGGGGGATGCCTCGCCCGAGCAATTCGTGTTGCTTGTCGGAGCCCTACGCACGCTCGCAGCTGGAAGGATACCTGCCTCGCTCATTCGCGACGGCTATCTGCTTCGAGCCATGAGTATTGCGGGCTGGACACCGGGTGTGAACGAGTGCGTGAAGTGTGGAGCAGTGGTTCCGCAAGATGCGCCGCACCAATACTTTTCAGTACCGCTTGGCGGTGTGGTCTGCAATGCCTGCAGAATGCCCGGCATTCCCAAGCTTGATGTCGAAACCGTGCTGCTTATACGTGCGCTACTTTCCGGCGATTGGGACACGGCGCTCACTGCGCCTGAGCGAGCGAGAAACCAGGCAGAGGGCATCACCGCGGCCTATACTCAGTGGCATCTGGAACGCGGACTGCGTACCCTCTCGCAAAACAACTTCCGAGGATGAGTTCGCTCATCGAACGGCAATAGAATCGCAGCATGCCTCATGCCCCCGAAACACTCGTCCCGGTTGATTGGACTGGTGAGCACCCACCAACGTTCGCGGGGACCGCGCCATCGCACGTTGCGATCGTGATGGATGGAAACGGGCGCTGGGCAAATCAGCGCGGTCTCCCGCGCGTCGAGGGTCACCGAATGGGGGAGCAAGTGCTTCTCGACGTGGTTGCGGGCGCGATCCAAGCGGGAGTGAAACACTTGAGCGTCTACGCGTTCTCAACTGAAAATTGGCGGCGCTCTCCCGATGAGGTTCGCTTCCTCATGGGATTCAATCGGGACGTCCTGAGACGACGTCGTGAGCAACTGAATGCCTGGAACGTGCGCATGCGTTGGGCGGGTCGCCGACCGAGGCTTTGGGGCTCGGTGATCAAGGAGCTGAAAACCGCTGAAGAGTACACAAAACGCAACACCGGCCTCACACTTACGATGTGCGTCAACTACGGTGGCCGCAATGAGCTCACTGACGCGATGAAGGGGATCGCACACGAGGTCGCAGCAGGCAGGCTATCGCCAAACGGTGTCACTGAGCGAGTCATTGAGCGACACCTCTACGTGCCTGAACTCCCGAATGTCGATCTGTTCATCCGCAGCTCTGGGGAACAGCGAACGAGCAATTTCCTGTTGTGGCAGTCGGCCTACGCTGAGATGGTCTTTCTTGATCAACTCTGGCCTGATTTTTCTCGGAAGGATCTCTGGGAGGCAATCCAAATCTTCCACGATCGTGATCGGCGATTCGGAGGAGCTGTCGACAAACCGGGGAATTCTGGTTGACACGACACTCGCCAGCCATCTGAGAGAATGGAACCGCAATGACTACTTCCACTCTTCGTGATCAACGCCTGCGGATCGGACCGTTAGAACTCGACGTACCTGTCGTGCTTGCGCCTATGGCTGGCATCACCAACACCGCGTTCCGTCGGCTCTGTCGCGAATACGGCGCTGGTCTCTACGTCAGCGAAATGATTACGAGCCGCGCGCTCGTTGAACGAACTCCCGCGTCGATGCGACTCATCAAGCATCACGAAAGCGAGACAACCCGCTCGATTCAGCTGTACGGCGTCGATCCAACCACCGTGGCCGATGCAGTTCGCATGCTCGTCGATGAAAACCTCGCAGACCATATCGACCTCAATTTCGGTTGCCCCGTTCCGAAGGTCACAAGAAAGGGTGGTGGCGCCGCCCTGCCCTGGAAAAGCGACCTGTTTCGCTCCATCGTTGAGGGCGCTGTCCGCGCGGCAGGAGAGATTCCGCTCACGGTGAAAATGCGCAAGGGTATCGATGCGGATCACCTCACGTTCTTGGACGCAGCACGTGCGGCCGAGAATGCTGGGGTAGCCGCGATCGCGCTCCATGGCCGAACTGCGAATCAGTTCTATTCGGGCACAGCGGATTGGGAAGCGATCGCCACACTGAAAGAAACGATCACGAGCGTTCCGATTCTCGGTAACGGCGATATCTGGGCCGCTGACGACGCGATCCGGATGGTGCGGGAGACCGGGTGCGACGGAGTCGTGGTGGGGCGTGGCTGCCTAGGCCGCCCGTGGTTGTTCGGCGACCTCGCGGCAGCGTTCCGTGCTGAGGACGGACGCATCTCCCAGGAAGAAGCCGAGGCAAGCATCGCTAAGCCCGCACTGGGATTTGTCATGGACGCAATGCGGCGGCATACCGAGCTCCTGATCGAGTTCTTCGACGGTGACGAGTTACGAGCGTGCCGCGACATTCGCAAGCATGTGGCCTGGTATTACAAGGGCTACGGGGTCGGCGGTGATACTCGGCGCTCCCTCGCGATGGTTGAGACGCTCGAGCACATGGACGAGATATTCGAGACGATGGATCGAGATCTGCCGTACCCGGGTATTGGAGCAGAGGGCCAACGGGGGCGCGCTGGAAGCCCCAAGCAGCCCAAGCTTCCAGACGGCTGGCTCAACTCACGGGCGAGCACAGACATCGACTTTGCCGAGCTTGCAGAAGCCGAGCGAGACGACTCGGGTGGATAGCGTGAGGCCGCCGTATCGAGAGTATTCCGAGGCAGATTTTGAGCGATTCGTACCCGAAGTTCACAGCGGGAAGAGAAGCGACTTCGAGCGTGACCGCGCCCGTGTGATTCACTCTTCCGGATTGCGCAAACTTGCCGCGAAGACTCAGGTGTTGAGTCCAACTGCGGGTATTGATTTTGCGCGCAATCGCCTCACACACTCGCTTGAAGTAGCGCAGATCGGTCGCGAGCTTGCCGCTGCCCTTGGCCTCGATCGGGATCTGGTTGACGCTGCCTGCCTGACCCACGACCTGGGCCACCCTCCGTTTGGACACAACGGCGAACGGGCGCTGGCTGACTGGGCGAGCGATGCCGGTGGCTTTGAGGGGAACGCTCAAACGCTTCGCATTCTCACGCGTCTCGAGGCAAAGCGTTTTACGGCGGGCGGTGAGAGCGCTGGCTTGAATCTCACACGGGCGACGCTCGATGCGAGTTGCAAGTACCCGTGGTCACGTGCAGAGGCAGTCCCGGGCAGCGCGAAGTTTGGCTATTACGAAGATGACCGTCCGGTCTTCGAGTGGTTGCGGCAGGGTGCACCTGAGCGCACGAAATGTATCGAAGCTCAGACGATGGATCTCTCTGACGACATTGCCTACTCGGTGCACGACTTTGAAGATGCTGTCGTGAGCGAGTACATCGATCCGCTCATACTGACGTCTCGTTCGGGGCACGACTCACTTATTGCGGATGTTGCCCATTGGGCGGGTGGCTCGTTCACCGCTGACGAACTCTCTGAAGCGTTCGACAGGCTTGCAACAACGAAAACGTGGCTGACAAGGTGGGATGGGTCGAGACGAGATCAGGCCCAGCTGAAGAACTTCACGAGCGATGTCATCGGCAGATTTGCGCGAGCCGCGATTTCGGCCACCCAAGCATCAGTGGATCGCAGCATCGTTTCGGGTTACGGAGTGAGCATCGTGGTGCCCCATGAAATTCACGCAGAGATCGCGGTACTCAAGGGCATCGTCGCCGCGTTTGTCATGTCGAGCGGGCGGCGACAACCCACCTACCGTAAACAGCGAGAACTTCTCACGGAACTCCTCGACGCACTGTGGGCGTCGGGCGAGCAGGAGCTCGAACCGGGGTTCACGGCTGACTTCCGAGCAGCAGGCAACGACAGGGAAGCTCGGCGGGTCATTGTTGATCAGGTCGCTTCGCTCACTGATCAGTCGGCTATTTCGTGGCATCGTAGGCTGTGCGAAGTTCCTCTCGTGTGATGCGTTGCCGATAGACTCTGCCTATGGCGGGCCGGATCACAGCGAGTGACGTCGAAGAGGTCAAGCGACGTACGAATATCGCAGATCTTGTCAGCGACCATGTAGCGCTGAAAACTGCGGGAATTGACTCCATGAAGGGGCTGTGCCCATTTCACGATGAACGAAGCCCAAGCTTCCACGTGAGGCCAGCGCTCGGATACTTTCATTGTTTTGGGTGCGGGGAGTCCGGTGACGCAATCAGCTTCGTCCAGAAGATGGATCACCTCTCGTTTGCCGAGGCAGTAGAGCGGCTTGCAGCCAAGATCCACTATGTACTCACCTACGAAGAGGGCACCGAACGCCGCGACGATGGCCCCAACCGGGCTCGCCTGCTTGCCGCTAATCAGGCTGCGAGCAGCTATTTTCGAGACCAGCTCATGGGGGAAGAGGCTACCGAGGCGCGTGCCTTTCTCGAGCAGCGCGGATTTGCGGCGTCGTCTTGGGACCAGTTCGGGGTTGGCTACGCACCAAAGAGCTGGGATGCTCTTACGTCTCACCTACGCGCTCAGGGTTACACGCCTCAAGAGCTTGTGCACGCGGGCCTCGTCTCAGAAGGAAACCGCGGGGTCTATGACAGGTTTCGCGGCCGAATCGTATGGCCGATTCGGGACACGAGTGGGCAGACGCTCGGCTTCGGCGCACGCAAGCTCTACGAAGATGACAACGGTCCGAAGTATCTCAACACGCCTGAGACGCCCGTCTACCATAAGTCGCGCGTGCTGTATGGGATCGACCTCGCTAAGAAAGCAATTTCTCGGGGCCGGAAAGCCGTAATCGTCGAGGGGTATACCGATGTGATGGCATGTCATCTCGCTGGCATCGAAATAGCGGTAGCCACCTGTGGCACGGCATTTGGCCCAGAGCACATCACGATGTTACGACGCATGATGGGCGACGACGCTGCGGCGGAGGTCATATTCACCTTTGATCCCGACGAGGCGGGGCAGAAGGCCGCACTTCGCGCGTTCAGTGAAGAGCAGCGGTTCACGGCGCAAACCTACGCAGCCGTAGCTCCTGACGGCTACGATCCAGCAGATCTCAGGCTTCATCGGGGAGACGAGGCTGTTCGGGAACTCTTCGAGCGCAAGGTGCCCCTGTTCGAGTTCGCCCTGCGGCAATCGATTGGTCGATTCGATCTCAATTCGGTCGAAGGCCGCGTGAATGCGCTGAGACAGGCGGCGCCAATTGTCGCGGGGATTAAGGATCCGGCGCTAAGACCCGGGTATACCCGTGAGCTTGCGAGGATGCTCGGTATGGAGCTCGGCGAGGTGCAGCAGGCTGTGAGAGTCGCGTCGAAGCAGGCACCCCCACCGCCGGCTCAATATACGCCACCGACGCAAACGAACGAGAAGGCTCGGCCTGAGATCACACTCGCCAGCCTGCGCAGTACGCCCACCGTATGGCTCGAACGCGACGCACTCATGGCTATGCTTCAACAGAGTCAGGCGGTAGGTAGCGAGCTACTGTCGCAGGCAGTCACCGCCCAAGTGACCGAGCCGGGGCTCCGCGTGGTGCGAGACGCTATTGCCCAGGCGCTCCAGTATGTCGACAGCGATGGATTCGTGCAGGCGGTGCTGGGTGCCACTCCACCCACCCATCAGGCGCTTGTGCGCGAGCTCGTCATGGCAACGATGCCTCAGCGAGATGCCGCCCAGCTTGCTGAGTATTCTCGAGAGGTCGTGATTTCTTTGCTCGACAGAGACCTTGCGTCTTTAAAGCAGGAGCTCCTTGCGCGGATGCAGCGAGTAGGCGACTCGGGGAGTGAGGCTTCCCGGCGAATTCAGCAGCAACTTGCGGCTCTTGAAGCGGCCAGGCGAGCACTGCGCCACGACTAGTAGGGTGAATGTGTGAAGCAGCCGAACCTCTTAGCCGACCCGATCCTTAGCACCTCCGACCTTTCACTTGGGTACCCAGCACACGCTGGCGGGCGAGCCTTTCAGGCGATTGAGGGGGTCTCGCTCTCGTTGCGACGAGAGGGCGTGCTGGCAGTGCTCGGCGAGAGCGGATCAGGCAAATCCACACTCACGCGATACCTCGCGGGGCGGGGAAGTGAAGGTGACAAGTCTGCTCGGATCCGCCTGAGTGGCGGAACGGCACATACGCTGGATGTTCCGCTAGAGCGGCTCTCCAAGCGGGGGAGGAACCGACTCACGGCGTATGTCGGACACCTCTCCCAAGACGCGGGAGCGACGCTGACTCCAGAACTCAATGTGGGCGACGTTCTGTACGAGCCGATTGTCGAGCGAGTGCGCAACTTCGATCGCGTCGCGTTGGGAAGCTTGGTCGCCGAGATGATGGATATCGTGGCGCTTCCGCTCGCAAAACTGCAGGAGTATCCGTTCGAGCTCTCGAAAGGTCAGCGCCAACGCGTAGCCGTGATGCGTTCACTCATGCTGGATCCGAAGCTGCTCATCGTTGACGAGCCAACGCTCGGAGTTGATGCGCTCAATCGGCCACGCATCGTCGAACTCCTCAAGTGGTATCAGAACCGAACTGGCGCCTCGATGGTGATCGTCAGCCACGACATCAAGATGTTGGAGGCTCTTGCTGAAGAGGTCATCGTGCTTCAGCAAGGACAGGTAGTTGGGCGCGGAGACATTAACACTATTTTTCGACGCACCGAGCACGACTATGTACGACGCCTGGCCGACGCACTTCGATCCACCGCATACGATGAAATCGCCGAGGAATAACCCAGCCCACGCCGTGGCATAGGCTGATTTGCACGCTCGATGGGCGGCTTGCTAGTCTAAATGAGTTGCTGCGGCAATGATCCCCTGTAGCTCAGTTGGCAGAGCGCTTGACTGTTAAT
>JBEBUJ010000061.1:0-12750 GCA_040393365.1 Leucobacter denitrificans | reverse complement strand
GATGACCCCACTCCCGATGGATCTGATTACTGCGCGAGCAAGGGTGCGATCCACAGTCTGACTCGAGCGATGGCGGTTGAGTTCGGGCCCCACGGCATTACCTGCAACGCAGTCGCGCCTGGATTCATCCTCACCCCGATGCACGAAGCAGAGGTCGAGCAACAGGCCAGGGCTCGCTCGGTCGACGTAGAGACTCGATACCGCGAACTGCGGGAGCAGGTTCCGCTCAGGCGGCACGGTACGGCCGAGGATGTCGCCGCGACTATCGCTTGGCTGGCGTCGTCTGATAGTGCCTACGTGAGTGGTGCAAAGATTCCAATAAACGGTGGGGTGAACTTCACATGACCGAACCTGATTGCGTGCCGAGTCTCGTGGTCTCGGGTGCTCTTGATCCGATCGCGCTTGCGCTTGTGCGGCTTGCATGTGATCGCGGTTGGCGTGTTGCAATCATCGTTGCGCATGACGAGCACGTTGAGGTTTCTGAGGACGTCGCCGTCTTTCGGGCCGACGGTACAAACCCGAACGAAATCGAGGCGACCTTCTCGGCAGTGACCTCGCAGTGGCACAGCGCCCCAGATGCTCTTGTGTATTCTGCGCATACGAGCCGCACTCGTGCTGCGGTGACAGAGTCTTCTACCGGGTGGGAGGCGATTCACTCGCAACACCTTCGGGCAGCATTCTTGTTCGCGCAGGCCGGTGCGAGGGAGATGCTGCGACTTCGCGGCGGCACGCCGGTCGATGACGGATCGGTGGTGTTCATCAGTGACGTGTCGGCGATCCGTGGGGCAAACGGACACTCGAGCGTGTCGATGAATGCAGCAGTGGCTGGACTCGAAGGGGTGACACGCCAACTTGCGGCCGAGTGGGGGCCATACGGCATCAGGGTAAACATGCTCCACGCGGGTGCCGTCGACGGCACTCCGGGGCTCCCGTCTGAACTCATGCATCGCGTGCCACTCGGGCGCAGCGGCAGGCCAGAGGAACTCGCAGAGTCTTGCTACTATTTGATCAGCAGATCGTCTTCATACGTCACGGGCGTCGTGCTACCGGTCGACGGTGGCTTCCTGGCGACATAGGCCTGGTGGCGGGAGGGGGCTCGAGTAACTGATGACCAGTTGGAGCATCGAACGGATGATCTCGGCCCAGACGCCGACCCGTGATCTTCCGCGGCAGGTGCCGCAGGAGCTTTGGGACTACGCACGCGCGTTTGTGCGCCTCACAAGGCCGTCCATCCGCTTCTTTTGGCGCGACGGCAACTCGTGGCTTGATGTTCAGCTGACGCGAGACTCACCGGGCTCATTTCAGGTCGGCGCGCACGATCGAGTACGGGTGAGGATCCGCCAAACCGACATGCCTCGTGGCATTACGGTGCGAGAACTTGACGTTCTCACGCTTGTCGCACTTGGCCTGACGAACAGCGGCATCTCTGCGCGTCTCGGTACTTCCGCGAGAACAGTTTCAAGCCAGCTTGAACGGCTGCTCGAGAAGCTGGATCAGAGTTCACGTGGCGGGCTCGCAGCCATAGCGGTCGACCTAGGGCTCCTGCGCCTGCCCTTCCCAGGAGGGCCGCCCGAGGCCGGAGGGATCGGTGTTGCAGAGCTTGAACTCGCCGTTCACCAGCGAACGGATCTGCAGGTGCGTTCGATCCGAGACGACTACTCGGCTCCTGTGCCGATCAAGCTGGGTATCGTGTTCGCTGACGATACCGGCGGCGATAGCGATCAGATGCTCAATGGCGCCATGCTGGCAATCGATGAGATCAACAAGCAGGGTGGCATCGGCGGCAGACCGATTCAAGGCGTTCGTGCGACAGTTCAGATCTTCGACTGGCAGAGCGTAAAAGTGGGCCTTGAACATCTCATCGATGAAGACGTCGATGCAATCGTCACAAGCTATGTGAGTGCCGAACACCCACAGTTTCTCGATGTGATCGCAGATTACGGCAAGCCGTTTCTGCACACTGCGACGTTCGAAGCCGATGTTCTGCGAACCGAGCAAGAGCCGTGGCGTTACGGCATGGTCTTTCAAACCTGTGCGTCAGAGACCTACTACGGCACAGGCATGATCCGCCTCGTGACGAGCCTCGAACAGCAGCAGCTGTGGCAGGCCCGAAACCGCCGGGTGGTCTGCGTCGAGATGCCGTCGGCGAGCATGGAGTTGCAGACGCCGTCGTTCATCGAATCCTCTCAGGCTGCAAACTGGGAGGTTGCGGCGACGATCTCAACGCCAGTTGGCGAGACTGATTGGACTGAGACGGTGCGAGAGATCGCTCAGCACGACCCCGACGTGGTGATGATTGCGAACTTTATCGAGACCGAACTCATCGAGTTTCAGCGCGCGTTTCGCGAAAACCCGTTCCCAGCCCTCGTCTACTGCATTTATTCACCGTCAATTCCGTCGTACATTCGCGAACTCGGTCCGCTCGCCGACGGGGTGATCTGGTCGACCACAACCGGCACCTATGATGATGAACTTGGACGTCGTTTCCGGCAGCAGTATGGCGAGAAGTACGGCGAGGATCCCGGGTGGTCACAGGCCGGAGCGGTCTACGATCAAGTTCGCATGCTCGCGGCGGCCTGGTCGTCGGTCGATTCCCGAAATGTCGATGATGTGGTCGAGTATCTTCGCAGGTGGCCATATCGCGGTGTGAACGGAATCTACTATTTCGGTGAATCGGGCCAGGCGCCGAGGTTGTACCCAGACACGACGAATGATGCCGCACTGAGCCAGGCGCATCTCGTGTATCAAATTCAGAATCACGAGCACGTATTGCTGCATCCCGAGCCGTTCGGCAACATTGCCGCGTTCCAGCTGCCCGCGTGGATGACCCCAAATGATTAAATCCGTCATTTGACGCATGTTCATACCCTTGGGTCTCTCTATGGTGAGATCTAGGCCGCACGTATGCGTGCGAGAAGACCTTCCATCACAAAGGAGTGGAAATGAGCGAAAACAAGCCCACCGCAGGCAGTTCAAAGAAGTCTGGTATCAGCCGTCGCGATCTGGTGCGGAACGCAGGGATTGCAGGACTCGCTGGTCTTGCGATTGGTGGTGCTGGCGGCTACTTCGCAGCTCCCCGCGGGTCCGCCGCCGGTGGAGGCGGCACAGGAGGCGGCGGCACACTCAAGGTCGGCATCTTCGCTCCGATCACTGGGCCGTACTCAGGCGACGGCCAGGAGATGGTGCGCGGTGCCGAGATGGCGATCGCGGATATCAACGAGGCGGGCGGTGTGCTCGGCCAGCAGGTTGAACTCGTGACTGCCGACATCAGCGACATGGCCCCAGAGAACTTCGTTCAGGCCGCAGAGCGCCTGGTGTCGCGTGAGAACTGCGTCGCGGTCTCGGGCGGTTACACGACCGCGACCTCGGTCGAGTTCGACACGTTCGCGCAGTCGGGTGTTCCGATGTTCCACACGAACACCCTGCAAGACAACACTAACTATGTGGTTGATAACGGTATTACCAACATCTTCCAGTGCTGCCCGACCGAGATTTGGTACGCGAGCGGGTTCATTCAACTCATGCAGGGGTGGATCGACTCCGGCGCCTGGACTCCATCATCGAAATCTGCTGCTGTCATCTCGAGCAACGACTCGTACTCGATCTCGATCGCGAATGTGCTCCAGGAGGGCATCAAGGAGCTCGGCTGGGATATCACGATGTACGAAGAGGTGTCGGTTCCATACGCAGATTGGGGCCCGCAGCTCTCGAAGATCCGCAACAACCCTCCGGGACTCATCTTCATCACCGACTACCTTGCCGGTGATCTCGCGAGCTTCGCGAAGCAGTTCGCCTCGGCTCCTACGAACTCGCTGCTGTACCAGCAGTACGGTCCGAGCGTTCCAGAGTACCTTGAGCTCGCGGGAGACGCGGCAAATGGCGTCGTGTGGTCGACGACCATCGGCACGCTGCCAGATGAGATCGGCACCTCGTTCCGTGAACGTTACGCCTCTGAGTACGGTTCGGAAGCGGGCCTCAGTCAGTCCGGCGCTCAGTACGACATTTTCCGGCTCTGGGCGCAGGCCGCGTCGCGCGCCGGTGATGCGACCGACTTTGAGCGCGTCGCAACCGCTGTGCGCGACCACACCTTCCGCGGTGTCGTTGGCACCTATGCGTTCGACAAGACCGAGCTCACCGCAGTGCCGTATCCCGACAAGGTGAACGACCCGAGCCTTGCGATGCCTCACCTGACCTACCAGATCAAGGGCGGCGAACAGGTACTCATCTCGCCAGCACCGTACACGAACGGTGAGTTCGAGCGTCCGAGCTGGGTCTCGTAAGCCGATGGGGGAAGTGATCCTCAGCGTTCGCGGTGCGACGAAGCGCTACGGCGGACTCGTCGCGGTGAACGACGTAACCTTCGACGTGCAGCGGGGTGAGATCTTTGGGATTGCCGGGCCGAACGGGGCCGGCAAGACCACGCTGTTCGATGTTGTCACCGGCATGGTGCGCGCGTCGGGCGGTGAGATCCTCTTCAAGGACTCGCCGATCCACAATGCATCGATCCACGAGATCTGCCACCGGGGAATCACCCGTACGTTCCAGAAGCCGTCGGTGTTTGACAGCGAAACGGTCATGGGAAACGTGGTCGTGGGCGCGCACTTCGGGTCGGGAAAGCCGTGGTGGAAATCATTCTCGCGAGATCCTGAGGTGTGGGAACGATCGGTCGAGGCGCTTGAGGCAGTAGGCCTTGCGCACCGAGCGGAGGACCTTTCGGGCGACCTGCCCGTGTACGACAAGAAGCGGCTCATGATCGCCTCTGCGCTTGCGAGCACGCCCGAACTCCTCTTTCTCGATGAGCCCTTTGGTGGGCTCACAGACGACGAGATCGATGCGTTGCTTGTTCTGCTCAGGCAAATCAACGCTGAGCGAGGCATCACCATTGTGCTCATCGAGCACGTGATGCGCGCGCTCATGTCGCTCGCGGATCGCATTCTCATCATGGATCAGGGGAAGACGCTCGTTCAGGGAGAACCGAAGACGGTCATGAGCGACCCCGAGGTCATTCGGGTCTACCTCGGCACGTCTGCAGAGGGAGACCCGATGGGGCACCATTCCGAGGGGGGAGGGGCAGCATAATGTTACAGATCGAAGACGTTGTCGCTGGGTACGGCGCGACAACCGTCGTGCAAGGGATCTCGCTTGAGGTCGAGGGCGGATCGTGTGGGGTGCTCGTGGGCCCGAACGGGCACGGCAAGACCACCCTGCTCCGTGTCATCAGCGGGCTGCTCAAGGCGCGCTCTGGCCGCATCACCTTTGACGGCGACGACATCACGCGCCTTCGGGCAGAGAAGATTGTTGAGCGGGGTCTCATCCACATTCCTCAGGGCGACCTGGTGTTTCCAGACATGACGGTCGAAGAGAACCTCATTCTTGGCGCGTTTACCAAGGCCGCGTCGAAGCGGGCGAAGTCTCGCCTCGAAGAGGTCTACGAGATCTTCCCGCGGCTGAATGAACGTAAAGATCAGCGCTCACGCACGCTCTCTGGTGGTGAGCGACGCATGCTCGCGCTCGGGCGCGGACTTATGGGCGACGCGAAGCTCATCATGATCGACGAACCGAGCCTTGGCCTTGCGCCAGTCATCGTCGATGAGGTGTACCGGCAGATCAGGCGAATCACCGAGTCAGGACTCACTGTGCTGCTCGTCGAAGAGAACTTCAGTCGCGCTCAGACGCTCGCGGATCGCATTCACCTGGTCGAAAACGGCGTGGTTGTGCGCTCGGGCGGTGCCGACGACGTGCTCGACGACAAGACGGTGCGGGAAACATATTTGGGGGTGTCAGAGTGAATCTCGTATTGCAGACGCTCGTGAGCACGGTGGTGCAGGGCTCGATGCTCGCACTCATCACGATCGGCATGAGCCTCGTGTACGGAACACTGCGAGTGCTGAACATGGCGCAGGGCGTCATGGTGATGGTCGGTGGCATGGCCGCGTATCTCGCGGTCGACGGACTCGGCGTCTCACCGTGGGTGTCGATTATTTTCGCAATGCTCGCGACCTTCGTGCTCGGCATGGCCACCTACGGGATTGGTGTGTCGAAGCTTATCGGTCGGGCAGGCGTCGACTTCGAAATGACTGCCTTCATCTCAACCTTCGCGATCGCCTCGATTGTGCAGAGCGTGATCCAGCTTATTTACGGGCCGCGCCAGAAGAACTTCCCGGTGCTCATCGAAGGGCGCCTTACGCTCGTGCCCGGCGTGTCAATCACCTGGCACCAGGTGCTCACCGCCGCGATCGCGATCGTGGCGCTGCTCTTGCTCGGGCTCTTCCTGACCAAGTCGCGCTACGGGCTTGCGATCGTGGCTGTCGCACAGAATCTTGACGCGGCACGGCTCATGGGCATTCCCGCGCGGCAGGCTTACGTGCTCACAATGGGACTCGCGGCTGCGCTCGCTGGCCTCGCTGGCGTGCTGCTTGCGCCGGTGTACTTCGTCTCTCCAACTATGGGAGACCTACCGTTGCTTCAGGCACTGATCGTCGCGATCTTCGCGGGCCTTGGCAGCACTAAGGGAACCATCATCGCCGCCTACATTATTGGGTTCGTGCAGTCGGCGGTCTCCATCTTCTGGAGCTCGACGTACGCGCTGCCGGTTTTGTACGTGCTCATCGTGGTGGTACTCATCGCAAGACCCTACGGAATCGCTGGAAAGCCGCAGGAGGCAAGGCTATGACGACGACACATCTCCGCGAGGTTGGGGCCTGGAATGGGCGCTCACTCGGGTGGCCGAGGCCACGCGTCATTCTCGTGTCACTTGCAATCCTGCTCGCTGTCGCATTCCCGTTCATCGCCCCCGACCGCAGCTGGCTCTCGGTCGCCACCCTCGCGATGGTGTGGATCACGCTCGGTCAGAGCTGGAACCTCCTGCTCGGCTATGGCGGTATTTGGAACTTCGGTCAGCTTGCACTGTATGCCGTCGGTGCGTACGTGGCGGCGCTGCTGACGATCCACTTGCCAATTTCACCGTGGCTCACGTTGCTTATTGGAGGCGCAATTGCCGGTGCAATAGCGCTGCTGCTCGCGATCCCAATCTTGAGACTGCGCGGAATCTATGTGTCACTGCTCACGTTCGGCTTTGCCGAGGTGGTGCGTCTGCTCATCATCGCCGACCAGAGCGGCGTCACTGGTGGGTCGTACGGCGTTTCTGGGTTCAACGGCTTTGGTTTCACTGGCCCGGGTGCTGCTCGTCTCGAGTACTGGGTAGTGCTCGCGGTCGCTGTGCTCGCAACGATTGTGGTGCTTTGCATCGTGCGTTCACCGCTCGGAAACGGCATGATCGCGATGCGCGATAATCCTGCGCTGGCCGCGGCCCGCGGAGTTGGCCAGAAGACCTATCAGATGTTTATTTTCTCGATCTCGGGGTTCATGGCGGGCGTTGCCGGTGCGCTGTACGCGCACGTTTTCAAGGTCGCCTCCCCAACGCTGATGGGCCTCGTGCCGATGACGCTCGTGGTGACCATGCTGGTGGTCGGCGGACTCGGTACTGTGATGGGTCCGATCGTCGGGACACTCCTCATCTCGTTCGTGCAGATGCAGTTGCAAGACGTGCCTGAGATCAGGCTTGCCGCGCTCGGGGTCGTGCTGCTGCTCGTCATTCTCCTCATGCCGCGCGGTCTTGTTCCATTCATTGCGCAGCTGTGGGCGAAGTTCCAAGGGTGGGTCAATACTGCTGACGACGACGAGGAAGAGGACGAGTCCAGCGGTGAAAACGAGCCCGACGGCGGGATCGAGGCGGGGGCCGAAGCCCCCGCTCCTCAGGCTCCTCAGGAGATGAGGTAGCCTCCGTCGACTGGAAGCACCGTTCCGGTGATATACGAAGCTGCTCCGCTTGCAAGATAGAGGCAGGCAGCAGCAACCTCGTCTGCCTCACCGAGACGCTGAAGCGGCAGCCGATCCTCAAGTGCGGCTGTCGCTTCGGCGTTCTCGACAATGGTCGTCATTGGTGTGTGGATCACTCCTGGTGCGACCGCATTCACCCGAATTCCGCGAGGGCCAAGCTCAGCGGCCAATTGCTGGGTGAGTGACACCACGGCGCCTTTGCTTGCAGAGTACGGGGTTGATGGTTCGAGCCGATCGCCGCGGGCGTACGCAACAGACGTGAGCAACACGATCGCACCCGACTTCATTACGCGGCTCGCCGCACGTGATACTAGGAATGATCCCGTGCTGTTGACCGTCATGCTGAGATTCCACTCATCCAGCGACGTCGATTCGATTGCCGAGTGGCGATAGATTCCGGCGCAGTGCACGACGGCGTCGGGCGATCTACCCAGGAGGCTCTCGGCCTCTTCGAACACTCGCGTCACCTGTTCTGCATCGGTGATGTCGGCGGTGCGTGAAGTGAAGCCACTCGCATCCCATGCGCCCGCGGTGCGGTCGATCCCGAGCACCTGCCCGCCCGACGCAAGCACTGCCTCGCTCACGGCGCGGCCAATGCCGGATTGCGCCCCAGTCACGATGACCTTGCGGGGAAGTGTGCGGTTGAAATCCATGTGAAGGCTCCTCTGCGAGCTGGTACTGATCTGTTGTAATGATCGCACCACACTCAGAGGGGGACCGCCTCCGTAGAATGACGGAAGCGCCCCTCAAAGCAACCTCATCAAGCTAATGGATGAATGCTTTGAGCGCGATGATGATGCCACCGAATGCGCTGGTGAGGAGCGCCCCGCCAAATCGCGCGAGCGTGGATTGAATGCGGGCCGCAGTCACGAACCAGCCGAGCACTCCGAGCAACAGCACATCGAGGAGCAGCGCTAACCAGACGGCATTCACCGGTCGCAGAATCCCGAGCACACCGAGGAGTAGCACGAGCACGGGGAATATTCCAATTGCGATCATGCCTATCGACTCCGCCATTCCGAGCCTGAGCGCGGCGAGAAACGAGAGATCGCGGTTGCTCATCTCAGCGAGCGTCGCCGCATAGGCGTGCGCAGCGAAAAAGACGAGGAGCGTTGCGACAACCGCGAGCAAGGCCTCCCACGTCGCGGCGGTGAGATTCTTCGACACGATGATCACGCCGGCCACAATGATGAGGCCGTAGATGCCACCAGCACTCGACAACAGTTCGAAGAGGTACCTGGGGAAGCCTAAACTGGGAGTCTTCTCGGATGGGGGCGAATCTGCGTGCACTACTCAGACCGCTCAAGAGGGGATCTAAGTGCTGACACCGACACGCTTTGAATCACCAGTGCACCTTGCCTCTTCGCATGCTTGCTTGAATGGAGACATTCTATCTGCTGTGCAGAGATCCATGACCCCGATCCACTTGAAGGTTCGCGACAAGGGAATCAGGCCTTCGGATCGAGCACGACCTTGATACAGCCGTCGGTCTTTTCCTGGAACATCTTGTACGCTTCGGGCGCCTCAGAGAGTGGCACGCGGTGCGTCACGAGGTCCATGGTGCCGAGCGGATCCGCCGGGTCTTCAACAAGCGGCAAGAGGTCGTCGATCCACCGCTTCACATTGCACTGACCCATGCGCAACTGAATCTGCTTATCGAACAGCGTGAGCATCGGCATCGGGTCAGCCATGCCGCCATACACGCCGCTGAGCGACACCGTGCCCCCGCGGCGCACGAGATCGATCGACGCGTGGAGCGCAGCGAGGCGATCTACCCCCGCGGTCTCGAAGAACTTGCGCGCAACCGGGTCAGGCAGCACACCCGCCGCTTGCTGGGCGAATTGCGCAACGGGGGAGCCGTGCGCCTCCATGCCCACCGCATCGACCACCGCGTCGGGGCCACGACCCTCGGTCGCATCGCGGATCTCGGCGTGCAGATCCTCGGTGAGGTCGTAGACCCGTACGCCATACCGTGCGGCGAGCGCCCGGCGCTCCGGCAGCGGATCGATCGCGTGCACCTCTGCACCCAGATGCATTCCGATGCGCGCCACGAATTGGCCGACCGGGCCGAGGCCGTAGACGGCAAGGGAGTCGCCCCTGTTGATTCCGGCGTATTTCACTCCCTGCCACGCCGTCGGCAAAATGTCGCTCAAGAAGAGGTAGCGCTCGTCGGGAAGGTCGTGCGCGACCGAGATTGGGTTGTAGTTCGCTCTTGGGACCCTCAGAAACTCCGCTTGCCCTCCGGGCACTGAACCGTAGAGCCTGGAGTACCCGAACAGCGCGGCACCGCTGCCGTGCTCGCGCACCTGCGTCGTTTCGCACTGTGAGGTGAGGCCGCGCTGGCACATCCAGCAGGATCCGCACGAGATAGTGAACGGGATCACCACGCGGTCACCGGCTGTGAGGTTCGACTCGGGGCCCGCCTCGACGACCCTGCCCATGCTCTCGTGGCCAATGATGTCACCTTTGTCCATGAATGGGGTGAGCACTTCGTACAGGTGCAGGTCGGAACCGCAGATCGCTGTCGAAGTGATCTCAATGATTGCGTCGTCGGGGTGTTGCAGCGCTGGGTCGTCGACCGTCTCAACACTCACGTGCCGTTTGCCCTGCCAGGTCAATGCGCGCATCTCGGGTCCTTTCGGGTTGGTTGGTCGCTCTCGGTTCGTTCGCGGATCGCTACGGCCATACTCTTTGCGCGTGGTTTCTCGAACAAGGGGGTGGTGTGGTGGGTGCTATTAGCGTATGGAGTGGTTCGGGAACTTCAGGGATAAAGGATTTCGCGCCTAGGGGAATCCACGCGGTGTGCGCAACCCCCTGCGCTCAGGTGCCAGGGCGTGCCAGGATTTCAGACATGAAGGAGTTCATTCGTAAGGCCATCGCATGGGCGCTTGAGCTGCGGCTCGTGCGCACGGTTCTCCGTTATTCAGAGCATCAAGGGCCGAGGCTCGCAGACAGTGTCACGTACCGTGTGCTGTTCAGCGTCTTCGCCGCCGTGCTGCTCGGGTTCTCGCTCGCCGCACTCTGGCTCGGTAACAATCCCCACGCGATGCGCGCGCTTACCGAGGCGCTCGATAGCGTGATTCCGGGGCTCACCGACGTGGTGGATCCGAGCAAGATCGACGCACCTACCGGCTTCACACTCGTCGGCATTGCCTCCCTGTTCGGCCTCATCGGCGCCACAATCGGCGCGATCACGAGCCTGCGCAGTGCGCTCCGCGTGATGGCCGACCAGCCTATGTCAGACGGATTCTTCCTCTGGGTGATCGCCCGCAACCTGCTGGTCGCTGTCGCCTTCGGGGGGTTGCTCGCTGTTGCCGCAGCGTTCACCGTCGTGGGGTCGATGGGCATTGAGATGATCGCCGAGTGGCTCGGTTTCTCGCGAAGCGGCTTCGTCGATGTGCTCACGCGCTCTGTCGGAATAGTGGTGGTGTTCGCGATCGACACCGTCGCAATTGCACTCGTGTTCCGGTTGCTTTCGGGTCTCAAGCCGCCGGCCAAAGCGCTGTGGACCGGCGCAATGCTCGGCGGAGTCGGCCTGATTGTGCTGCAAGAGCTTTCGAGCCTATTCGTGCGCGGAGCGACGTCAAACCCGTTGCTAGCGTCGTTCGCGACGCTTGTCGCGCTGCTCTTGTGGTTCAACCTTTCGGCGCAGGTGATCCTCGTGGCAGCCTGTTACATCGTCGTGGCGACCGCAGAGTCTCAGGATCGAGTGCGCGAGAAGTTCGGGGCAGAGACGCTCGCGCAGTATCGGCGCAAGCGGGCAGAGGATCGCCTTCAAGTTGCTGCGCGCGAGCTGCGAGATGCTCAGGATGAGGCCGAGGCGGAGTTGGCGTCGCAGGATACCTAGGGGTTTCGTGATCTGGTCTCGTAGCTGGGTTTCTTAGGTGGGTTTTCTGGGCAGGTGCGTTGTCGTGCTTGGATGGCTCGGGTCGGAGCTCTGGCTGGGAACCAGGTCTTGATTCTTTGCCTAATTTCCCGGTAGGTGCGGCTGGGAAAAGCCCTGATCAGGAACCCTTATCCATGTTGAAATCCGCTCACATGTGGCTTCTGTGTACTTCGGAGGGGCAGTCTAGGTATCTCGTGTGGATAACCCGTTTTTCGTCCGAGGTAGGTGATGGAATAGGGTCATGAATTCGCAACCCGCCTCTCACGAGCCCGGCCTCGGCGCACTTGAGCGACGGGTCGCGTTTGGGCCGGATTCTCCAAACCTTGGCGCGTTGAAGGCAGGTATTCGTGCGCTTGAGCAGGCAGAGCACCTAGCCCGCAAAGCTGAGGCCGATCGACTTATCGTCCTCGCAGAACTCGAGCGGGTTGCAGCTGTAGAGGCGAAGGAATGCGGTGACAATTGCTCACTCGAGCGCTCGTTCGCGTACCGCGCGACTATTGCGGAGGCCTCGGCCGCGCTGCACGTGACTGAAAAGAACATAGAACGTCAGGTCAGTCAGGCGTCACAGCTCGTGAATCAGTACCCCGAAACGGTCGTCGCGCTGCGGGAGGCAAAGATTGCGCGGGCGCACGCACTCGTTGTGCTCGAGGCGGGTGGCCTCATCGGTGAGCTCGGTGTGCCGGATACCGAGGAGATCCGCGCTGTCCGGGCGAGCTTCGAGGAGCGCGTGCTGGAGGTAGCAAAGGTGGAATCTCCGAACCGCTTGCGCCCATTCGCGAGGCGAGTAGCGGAGCAGCATGCTCGAGTATCGCTTGAGGAACGGCATGAGCGGGAGAAGCAACATCGCAATGTGTGGCTGACGCCGAGAGACGATGGCATGGCCGAACTCGGGGCGTATCTGCCGGCCGATACCGCTTCGGCGATCTTCTCTCGGCTGACCCAGGTTGCAAGACACCAGGCCGCTGTTGATGCGGGTGCCATTGACGCGGATGCCGTTGACGCGGATGCGGTTGACGCGGATGCGG
>JBEBUJ010000060.1:0-13512 GCA_040393365.1 Leucobacter denitrificans | reverse complement strand
AAGATAAGGCAAGCCTCTTTCGCTCACTGAACGCGATCGACAGGTTCGCCGCGGTGATCAACCTCTCGAGGGTCAATGAGAACATCTTCTCTCACAAGAAGAGCAAGCAGCGTTACCTGGATTATGCGTTCAAGATCAGTCTCAAACGTGCGCTCCAAGAGATGATCGGCGAGGGCAAGATTCCAACGGACTACGCAGAGTCCTTATACGTGCTCATGGATGAGCACACGACGGCAACCAACGGCAGGTACGAACTACAAGAAGCACTCGACAGCGAATTCAGAACTGGGACCTATAACTTCAACTGGCAGCGGTTCCACCCGCCAATTCTTCCCAAGTTAGAAGTCGTCGATTTCAAAATGCGTGACTCCCAAGCCGATCCCCTCATTAGGGCTGCAGATATCGTCGCGAACCGTACCTTCTTCCATGCTAGAACCGGTCGCTTGAACGAGCTCAAGGATAGCGTTCGATTCACCGTCATGCCCTAGCGTTGTCAGCCGTCCGGTCTACCCTCGCCACATGGGTATCCGCGAGACCGCGAGCATCGGTGATGATGACGGCTTCACCACCGAGTACACTGCCGAGTCGATCCGTGAGCTTGAAGAGATGCGGGAGCGTGGGGACATCGAGCCGCACGCGTACCTGATCAAGAAGCGGGCGCTGGTGAAGCTGTACCTGAAATCCACCACCAGCCCGCGGCGCAAACGCGCCTACTGGGAGGACGAGCTCTAGACCCGCTGCACCGCGCTCGACCACACCCACACGTCGACCGGTTGGGCGCCCGGCTTCACGACTGCTCTTACGAGAACCGCACGCGCAGTGTAGGCGAGAACCTCACACTCAACATCGAGCGACTCGACATATCGGGTTTCCATCGGGATCAGGGCACGCACCCGCGTTCCTGCTGCCGGTTTGCGCGTCCCAGTGAGATCCACTGTGGACTGCGGCAGAGACACGGGTTGCGGTTCCCGCTCCCACCTCGCGATCATCCGGTCGACGTCGGACTGCCCCTGCATGGTGAGGCTGCCATCCTTCTTCTTGCCACCCACGCGCACCCCTCGATTCGAAACTATGTTCGATATTAAGCGGTGGCACTGACAATTTCCACACGAGCCAGATCGGTACGGGCGAGTCACCCTTGATTGGCACACTAGACGAGTGGACTACGACCTCATACCCGCCGACGCGCTGCCGTGCCCCACCGGGTGCGGGCAAGTGATGATCCCCTGGGACTGGTGGTATGAATGCCCGAGGTGCGGTGAGGAATGCCTGCCAGCGTAAACACAAAAATCGCCCCCTCGCTCTCCGAAGAGAAACGAGGGGGCGAGAATGCGTGGTTATTCAGTCTCCGCTCCACCACGGAACGCGACCGAGGTGAGAAGCGAAGCGAGAGCGTACGATCCCGCGAGGGAGAGGGTCTGAACCCAGTCCACACTCAAGACGCCGACCTTATCGAGCGCGGCAGTGGCAAGGATGCCCTGGGCGAAAGACGCGATCGCACGATCTCCCGAATCAATCCAGAACTGCCTATCTGCGAACTTAGACATGTTTACTCCGGTTTCTTTCCTGCGAGCAGAAGCTCGCGTTGCTTGCAGAACTCGATGTGAACCTCGAGCTTCTCTTGGGTGCTCGTCGCGATCTTCTCGGTGCGTTTCACGGCATCCTTCAGCGACGACCCGTGGTTGTCCGTGAGCTCCTTCGCGGTCGCCTCCTGACGTTCCTCGATCTTGTCGAGACGTTCGGGGAGAGTGGCGATCGTGTCGACCATTCGTACGAACGCTTTCATCCACGGCCACACCTTCTTCACGGCGACGATGAACGCGATGAACAGTGCGGTGAAGCCCGACACCCACCCCGCAACCTTCGCGATCGTCAGATCGGCAACATGGTCAGCCCATTCCTGCCACGTCATTCCGGCTGTCACCCGACCCGTCGGTTGACTTCGGCGCGCACCTGCGCGTAGACGGCCTGGGTGACACCGAGCGACCGGCGGCGGTTCTCGTGGCCGTTGCCGTGCTTGCCCTGGATCACTTCGGTCGCCATCTGAGAGACGGTCTTGGCTGCGGGCTTGGCGGCGCCACTCACTCGACGGTTCACCTCCGCACGAACCTGCTCATACACGGCGGCCGTGACACCGAGCGACCGGCGCCGGTTCTCGTGCCCGTTGCCGTGCTTGCCTGCGATGACCTCAGCGGCCATGTCAGCGATCGATCGCGACGGTGCAGGCGACGGCGTGGGCGCGGGGGCAGGGGTCGTACCCTTCGCTGCGGCGATGATCGACTCGAGGCGGCCCATGATGTACCCGCCAGGGCATTCGGTGGCAACGAAGTCGCGATGCACGGCGATACCGGATGCGGTGCCGCGCACGATCGGGAAGCCGTGACGTTTCGCACAGTCGGCGATGAGCGCGATGAGCGACCTCTCTGCTTCTGGGGAGATCACCCACGACTTACTCTTCACGCCTTCGGGCGAGTTCGACACCTCGACGGTGATGTTCCGGTGGTCGCTCTTCGCGCCCTCGGGGTAGCTTGCGTGCCCGGTCGTCCACGCACGATAAATCTCATCGACGTTCGGGATGATGACGCCGTCGTTGGTGATCCAGTAGTTCGCTGACACCTGACGATTCGGGTTCGTTGCCTCGCCGTAAGCGTTGACGCCCGCGTTGTGGTGGATGGTGAAGCCCACGATCTTGCTGGTGCGATTGTTCCTTCGGCCGCCGTCAGGGATGCGTCGGGACATGTCGGCCAGGGGTGAGAAGCCCATGATTGTTTCCTCCTAGAAATGGGTGTGCCCCGCACGGATTGGCGGGGCACGAGGGGTTTATGGTCGGTGACAGGCGGGACTATGTGTACTCCGAGGGTCAGTGGGTGCGGCTTCCGCCCGCCTTCTCGAAGGACGCCGACGTGCCGCTCGCCACGAACTTTTCGAAGGAGAGCGGCATCGGTGTGATCGCTCGCCGGCGGGGAGATAATGTCACTCTCACCATGGCCGTACTGCGCTCGTCGAGCTGGACTGGCATTGCGAATCTCTGCACGCTGCCCGACTGGGCTCGTCCAAGCGAGATGACGCCCGGTGCCGCGGTGTGGGGCAATGCGGCAGTTGAGGTGAAGGCTTACCCAGACGGCACTCTCACCGGCAACCAAGGCGCCACGGCACGTCTCGGGCTTGTCGGGAGCATGGGATACACCATCGCCCAATGACACCCGCGCGCACCTGCTTCTCGACTAGATGAGCATTACCCCGCTGGCGCCGGGATAAAACCCGGTGCAGTTGCCCAGAAAATCGGGCCGGTGCCTCCTGGGCCAACGAACCGAACCTGACCATCTGCCTGTAACAGCGCCCGCACTGAAAGCGTTCGATCCACGAAGCAATAAATGTCCTCGTCCGGCTTGAACCCGACAGGGAGCGTGAACGCTGTCTGGTTGTCTGAGGTCGGAGTCCATCGCCCGCCGAGGTTGATGCGTCCGTTGAGCTTTCGGTACTTGATCGGGGCGGTCGGATGGTTCGTGCCAGCAGTGGTCGCGGGGTATATCCACCCGCTGTCACCTGTGCTCCACACACCCGCGGCGTACACATACTCCCGCGAGTCATCAGTGTTGAAGAAACGCATGCCCTCGACCGCGATGCCGGACGTGTCGAGCAGGGTCATGTCAGCGGTCGTGCCCCTGAGTGTCCCATACCTGCGCGCCGACAACACACGCACGGTGCCACCAACCCAGATGCACTGCACCCGCTCCCCCGGCGTCAGATCAAGCACCATCGAAGATGCAGGCACAGGGGTGTTTGACGGGTCGCCATCAACGACCACTTTGAGCGGTGCGACACTATGCACGACGCCCATCCGCAGGTCGGGTTGCGCCCCGAACCGTTGCTCGAGCCGCAGCAGGCGCCGTTCAAGTTCGTCCATCATTCGGGAATCACCTCCCGCCAATCAGCCCTCACGAGCGCACCCGTGTCGAGCGTGTACGTCATGCCAAGGATCGTGGCGAGCCTGGTGCCAGTGTCACCGGGGGTGAACCGAACAAGATCGTTCGGGTCGAGTTGTTCGACCGCGTGCGTCACCGCAAGCTTCGCGACCGGGTTCATCGCCTCATGTAGTTTGCGTTGCGCAATCTGATCGAGCACGTTCAAGTCGGCAGCCTCAACACCCGTCTCAGGTTCGGGGGTGATCCACACGCCCCGGCTCTGCCACGAGTACGGCGAGGCCGTGTTCGTGTTCTCAGCCGTCCCGATCAGTGCCGGTGCGTCATCACGCTCAACACCAACCACGATGATCCGGTTCGGCACCGACGCATGATCCTGCTCACGTTCCCAGTCCGGCAAATACAAAGTTTTGCCATGCTCGAAGTGGTGTCTGATCGGCCTCGCAGCAGGGTCAACATACGGTTCGATGCGGTACAGGCCGGAACCGTCACACCACAACGACCAATACCCGGCAGCCGCCAACAGTTCGTTGATGATCGTGAGCCGTGACTCGCCTGCGGGCCGCACAAAATCATTCACCAGCACACGGTCTGACGGGGTGGCAGCGATCCGGGTTTCGCCGGTCGCCTGAATCATCGACACGACGGTCGGGATGATCGGTGTGCCTGCCGGAATCACAGTCACGTTCGGGGAACGGTCAGTGTCCAAAATGCTGGTCTTTGACAGGAGTTCCACCTGATACCCGAGCGACGTGGCAGTGTGCTGGTCGACCGGTGACGTGAACCGGAGTGTGGCGATCGGCCACTCGCCGCGCGCATCCGAGTAGGACACCCTGAGCCGGTCGGACAGCCAATCAATGTGGCGGCCACGATCCGTCAGACTCAACGACGCTGACGCGCCGAGGCGGGACAGGGCACGAATCTCCACTGTCCCGCCAGGGGTCACGTTGTCTAGTTCACCGATGGGGCGGTCTTGACGATCCAACAGTTCATACTTCCACCGCGGAGAACGCATGGCGGCCTCCTATTCGGCTTCGGTGAGCGTGAAATCGTACGCCCACACTGCACCACCCAGCGCGGGTGTTTCTCGTTTCGTTGACACTGGTGAGAGTGCGCCGATGATGCGACGCCCGTCCGGGTCGCGCAGCATGTGCAACCCGTCCAGTTGTGCAATGTGGATCATGCGATCCGTGTCGGCTGTTTCTGGGTCGGTGTCGCGGACACTGCCCGACACAGACACCACCCGTGAGAGTGCTTCACCGGAGAACAGCACAGGTTTCTCGAACCCGGCGAACTGGTGCAACACCCGCTCACGTCCGCCACTGATCGCCGGTACAGGGTTGTACGGCAACCGGCCAGTCTCGGACAAACCGACACCGCCCGACAGCCACACTTCACCGGAATCGGCAACCACCGGCACCACAACTTCAGCCGACGCCCCATCCGCCGTGAACCCTGTCACCCGGTACAGATTCACACCATTCGACAAGCTCATCCAGTCAGGGAACGTCACCTCAAGCTCAGCGCCAAACAGCAGCAACTCCCACGTCACACCGTCATCGATCGACCGCTCCACCTCAAGCTGCACCGTCGCCGGAGTATCATCATCGGCTTGACCCGCGACCACTGTGATGTCCACAAACCCCAGCACGTCATTCCACACACCCGTGAACGTCGGGTCGTTGGGTTTCGTGTACGCCACAGTGAACGTCTGCTGACCCCACTCAGACCACACATCACCCGTCGCAGCACGCACCCTGACCGTGTACGTCCCACCATCAGCCACACGAGTCGTGAACGCCATAGCGGTAGCAGCACCAGCACCCGTGCGCGCCTCCACCACCGTCATGCCATCGTTCAGCAGTTCAGCCTGCCACGACGACTGCGGGCGAGACTGCGCCTGAAAATACGACCACGTCGGCGACAGCACGGCACGATCCCACGTACCAGCCGGAGTCAGCACCGCCACACCAGGACGGTTGATCACCGTCACCGTCGCAACAGCAGACCAATCCGACCAGTCAACATGCTCACCCTTCGTGCGAACCTGCCACTCATACGTGTTCAACGCGAGCGACACATCACGGAAAGATGCGGTCGTGCCCGAAAGCGTCGTCCACGCACCAACACCCACCCGATACCTGAGCTCGTACGCCGTCTGAGCAGTCGTATCAACCGGGTTATGCGTCCACTGGAACCGCACCGCAGTTTCTGTTGGCGCCACCCCACCATTCGGGGACAACCCAGACGGTGCATTCGGTTTCGTCAACAGTTGCACCGTGTTCGACGGCGCCGACGCATCACCCACCAACGCGCCCACACGGCCACGCAACGTATACGTGTGCGTCACAGAAGGGTTCGGGGCCACATGCGTCCACGGCAACGACACCCCGTCGCCCACCTTCGACGCACCGTCATACACATCAAACGACGACGCGAACGGTGGCACCTGCGCGACAGACACCACAATGTCAGTGCCCGACCTCGCCGCAGACACACCCGTAGGTGCCGCTGGCGTCGTAAACACCGGGCCCACAACGGCAGACCAGGCCGACTGACCGCCAGCCGTCACCGACGCCACACGATAAAAGCACCGCCCATTCGCGGCAGTCGTCAGATCAGAGAACGACGCCGGGTTCGACCCAGGACGGCCGACCTCAGCCCACGCCACCCCATCAGGCGACCGCTGAACCACCACCTGCACATACGTGCCCTCACGAGTCCACGCGACCGTATGCTGCGTGTCCGACACCCGAGACACCGACACACTCGACGGCACCAAAGGCACACGCGCCGGCACCGTCAACGAAAACGAATGCGACGCCGCACCATTAAAGTTCCGGCCCGTCGCCGCAAACGACAACGACTGATTCACATCAGTACGCGCCACACTCGAAGACCACGAACGGATCAGCTTCGACTGCTCATTACCCCAATACCCATAACTGACGCTCTGAGACCCGGAACCCCAATAACCCGACCACTCATTCGTGCGAGTCGCATCCGAATACCAGCCCTTCTCCAACTGCTGATACGCCGCCACAGACACAGTCGAATGGGTGTCACCATTCGTCACGAAATACTCAAACCACACCCTCGTGTGATTCGACCAGCCACCGAACGAAGTTGCCAAAGCAGCCCCCTAAAACACGAGTGCCCCCACCAACAGCAAGGGCACACAAAAACGAGAGATCAGTACACGCCGCCATCACGCCGCAATGAGGAACGCGACACAGCAGAGGTGGCAGACGACACGGCTTGCGTCGCCTCAACGCGCATGCGCCCGATAAGCGCGCCATCGGAATCGATCACGACCAACTCACTAGGCATGCCGCCACCGCCAGAGCCACCGGATGCGGCAGCGGCAGCAGCACGCATCACGTCGCCCATGCCGAGGCGCTCCCCCGTGTCAGACCAGATCTGACGGTTACGGTCACGCTCAGACGGCTTCCCGCTGATATACGCTTCCCAGCCCGTCTCAGGCTCAGCGAACTTATGGATCGGCGCACCGCCCACATAAATGCCAGTCGGGAACCCGCCACCAGCGAACTCCTGAACGCCACCATTCGCATACGCGACAACACCACCATCAGCGAACGTGCCCATCCGACCACCGCCAGAGGCGGCGCCGTTCAGATCAGGCAGAGAAGCGCGATAGTTGATCGTGCCGTACACCGTGCCATAGCGATCCATGTAGTCCTGCAGCGATCGCAACGCGGGCTGCGTGTCAGCGAACAGTTTCGTGACCTTCTCAGGCGAAATGAGCCCCAGCTGGTCCACGTACGCTGCAGCAGCATCACGAGTCTCGAAGTAGGGTGCGATCAGATCAATGATCCGTTCACGCCCCTCTGCAAGCTTCGCGTTCGCCTCGGCCTGCGAACCCGTCTGCTCGAGCGTTGCAGCAGCAGCCCCAAGGGTCGCCTCGGCCATCGCATCAAGCGCGGCCTCGTTATCGCGGCCCTTCTGCGTAGTCGTGTCCAGCGTCCAACCATTGGTCTTTATCGCATCGGTGAAGTCGTCGTACGACTCCTCGAGACGCCTGTTCGCTTCACGCAGATCAAGCTGCGCAGAACCCAGACCGCGAATGATGTCGGCAAGCTCGCTGAGCTCATCACCCGTAACCGCAGCCTTACCCTGCAGCTCGGCAAGGGCAGTGGAGTTTGCTTCGGTAGCGCGCGTTCCAACCTGAGCGGCGGGCGCAATGTCGCCGAGTGCGATCTTCAACAGAGTCGCATCATCCGTGGCAAGACCAGAAGCGATCGCCACGTCAATGAGCTGCGACTTAAAGCCGGCCATCTCCTCGTTCAAGAAGGTGAGTGCCTGCGTGTCGTTCAGCCCCGCATCACCAACGAACTCCTTGAACGCACGCTGCGCCCTCGGAAGGTTGGTGGCTGCCATCGTTGCGAGCGCAGAACCAAGCTCCTTGATCGTGTCCAGCGCCGCGTTCTCATTGAACGACATCGAAGAGAAGAACCCGCGCCCGGCCGTGGCCGCCTTATCAGCAAGGGCCGGCAGGTTCTCGAACTGGTGGGACAAGTCAGCGAACAAGCTAACAAGGCCAGTCTCGTTCTGATTCGCCTTGTCCAGCATGGTCTCTAGAGCCGAATCGCTCTGCTTAATAGCAGTCTCGAGCTCCTGCGCTGAACTCTTTGAGCCATCAAGCGAAGCATTGAACGCAGCGACAGATACCGTGGCGAGACCAAGGGCAATACCCCAGGGGCCGCCCAGAAACGTGCCTATGCCACGCAGCTTGCCGCCGGCAGCAGCAGCAGTGAGATTCAGTTCGGCCGCAGCAACCTTCAGTGCGGCAATCTTCGGGATGGTCGTGAGAGCAACACCACCGGTGAGCAGAATCCCTGCAGCGAGCACCCCCGACCATGCGACCGCGGCGCCCATCGGGCCATTAAGCCCACTTAGCAGGTCAGCGAAACCGCCGACGCCCCCGGCTACCCGCTCGATCGCTGGAAGCAGATGCTCGCCGAGCGAGATCGCCGCATCGGTCACCTTATTGCCCATAATCGAGAGCTTCGAAGCGGTCGTCTCGTACCGCTTCTCAGCCTCCGCAGCAAGCGCAGTATTCGCCTCGTACGCGGCGTTACCCTGCTCCATGGCCTTAGTGAATTGATCCGACGCCGATGCCGAACGCAGCAACGCATCGCGCATGCGCGTCTCAGTAATTCCGAGCTCAGCCAACACGCCAAGCGTCGATGACCCTTGAGATTCGGCATTAGCGAGACCCTCAACGAACAGTGCGAGCGCACCACCCGCATTCGTGCGCCACTTCTGCGCAAAGTCGGTGGCCGAAACACCAGCAACGCGGGCGAACATCTCGAGCCGGTCGCCGCCATCCTCAACTGCCGCTGCAATGTCGATCATCACCTTCGACATGGCAGAGCCGCCAGCCTCAGCCTCAATACCCACAGACGACAGCGCCGCAGCAAGACCAAGCACGTCACCTTCAGACATGCCGATCTGCTTGCCCGCACCAGCGAGCCGCATCGACATATTCAGGATCTCGCCCTCAGTTGTCGCGTAGTTGTTTCCGAGATCTACCAGCGCAGAACCCAGATTCGAAACTTCGTCCTGAGAGGTGCCCATGATGTTCGTGAAGCGGGCAATCGCGGTCGCAGCCTCCTGAGACGAGAGATTCGTCGTCTCGCCTAGGTCGATCATCGTCCGTGTGAACGCGACCACATTCGGCGTCTGAATGCCAAGCTGACCCGCAGCCTCAGCAACCGCCGCAATCTCGGCATGAGAAGCCGGGAGGACGCTCGTCAGGTCACGCAAACCCTGCTCGACCAGTGCAAGCTCCTCGGGGCTGCCATCGACCGTCTTGAGCACCCCAGCCCATGCCGAGTCCCAACCGATCGCGGCCTTTGATGCAAGTACAAGACCTGCAGCCATCGCCCCGCCCGCAACAAGCATGCTGCGGCCCATGGTCTCCATTGCCTGCTGCTGCTGCGCCAGCTTCTCAGTCTCAGAGCCGGTTTCACGGGTCGCTTTCGCGGCCTTCTCCATGCCCTCGACGTATCCCTGAACCTGCGCACTGAGGGTAACTTTTACCTGACGATCAGCCACAGTGGCCTCCTAGAAACACAAATGCCCCCATAAGATGAGGGCAAAGATTTTGAGCGTGGAGGAACAGAATGCTTGGAAACCTCAGCGGGCCACTTCTGCTCGTCATCATCGCGGTCGTACTGATCGTGTTCGTTGCTGCGGTCGTCGGGCTCATCCTGTGGGCCGTGAAGCACTCGACTCGTGGTCGATCAGCCCAGCAGCAGACCGAACTTCAGCGCGCATACGAAGCGGGCCTCCGAGACGCAATGTCGGGAGACTAGAGCTCCACCTTCTTGACGATGAAGCCAAGCTCGTCCATGTTCGCGTCGTCGCCGTACTTCGACTTGTAGTCCCTGATGAACTCGGACTTCGCTTTAGCTGCAAAGTCAGTCCATACTTCGACCACGTACCGCCATTCGGCGTCCGGGTTCGACGGATCAGCCAACCGCGAAGTCGCCTCAGACATCGGTTGACCATGCGGGCCGACCCGGCCCATCTCTACAAACGCGATCAGCGCCTCAACATCGGCGCGGCACCACTCCGGCTCACGCTCCGTGATCGCAGCAGACAGGCGCCCCTCGTCGTCATACTCATACCGGGTGACCTCGGCAGGCTCCCACCCAGACAAACGTCTAGGCGAGACACCCAACCGAAGCGCAAGCTCTACTTCGTCCTGCCGCCACCCTGTGAGGCTTTTTTTAGCTCCACCACCCGCTGATTCGGGTCGTACGAGTTCAGCGCCCACCATGTCGCCGAGAGTGCCTGCAGCTCCACGCCAGAGATCGCGTCCAGGATCGCAGCCCAGTCGAGTGGCACAATCTCGCCATAATCATCAATGCCTAGATTGTGGATCTCATTGCCGTCAGCATCCAGGAGTCGCCCGTAGTCACGGCACGCCACCAGCGCACCCACCCGAGCATTGAACCCAAGCCGTGCAGACCCCTCATCGATCGGAGGGGCGCTCGCCATCACGGCAGCCCACTCCATGCCATCGAGGCGGCGCACCTCAACCTTGTACAGCGTCTCGCCAACCACAATGTCAACAAGCACAGGCGCGGGCCGCGATGACTTCGCGCGCGCAAGATCCTCTTTGAGTCCCATAAAACCTTCTCGTCTCATCTCGTCAGTGATGTGCCGTGGGGCAGGGCGACGAGGAAACCCCACCCCACGGAACCTTGTTAGGCGCGGGCGACCACGACGTTCGGAGTGGTGCCGCCAGAGAGGCCCGAGCCGTCTGCGGTCAGCACAGCCTTGCCCGAGAACGTCAGAGCGATCGTCCCCGTACCGGCTGCGGTCACTGTCAGGCCGGTCACGCCCTGCAGGCCATCGATTGCCGACTTGATCGCGGCAGCATTCGCGCCGAACGCAATCGGAGCAGTCTCGAAACCATTCACGGTCAGCGAGTACGTGCCACCAGTCGGCGCACCAGTCACCTCGAGCTCCCAGCCCGTCACGCCCGCGCCGCCAATAATCACATCGCGGCGAACCGTGCCGGTCACAAGAAGATCCTGGATCTTGCCGATCTCCGTGTTCTGCGTTCGAGGAATCTCACGCTGAAGCCCAGCACGCACCGGGGCCGCAATGGACAGCAACTGCCCCTCTGCCAGCGCGTCCCCGTTCGGCAGAACGAGACGCTCAAAAATGTCCCACTCGGTGTCCTTCAGGAACGTCGTACGCAGCACGTCAGCCTCGGTTGCCACATACGGGTAACGCAACGCGATCGTGTCCTGCACGGTGCCCTCGTTCTCAAGGATCTGCGCAAGCGTGTAACGGTTAGTGGTGAACTTATTCACCGTCGTCTGATGGTCAAAACCATCACCAAACAGCAGATAAGTGATGTCCAGCACCGATGGATGCTTGAGCTTCGCAAGCTCGGGAGCGTCCAGGTTCACACCCAGACTCTTCGGCGCCGCCAGAACCAGCGAACGCCCATCAGAAGCCCTACCCGGGCCAACAGCAGAAGTCATACTTCTACCCCTTTCAAAAGAAAAGACCCCGACTAGGCGGGGTCAGAGATGATGTCGAATTGGGAGACGGCGAACCACAATGGGTTGGGCCCGTCGTCGGCTAGACCGGGCGGCTGCCCGGTCACGTACTCGACCGGCCGCAACACGCGACCAGCCACGGACAGGTTCCGATTAGTCACCTTGTTCACGCGCTCCAGCACCCACAAGCACGAGTCCTCGTCCACGCCGACCGAATGCACGGTCATCGTGTAGGTGTCACGAATCTGCAGGCCGGTATACCGGGTGCGGTCTTTGCGCGACAACGCTGAGAAGACCACCGCGTACCGTTCCAGATCGGCAGCCGAATACGACTCAAACACCGACCCAGAAAGATCGCCCTGCAGGGAAGAAGTGAACGCGTCCCTATGTGCCCGGAGAGTCATAAGCCGACCTCCCGCAGCGAGTCATCGATCGCAGCCAGCACGCCCTTCTCGAAGTCATCCTCATTCTCATGAAGCGACCTCTGTAGTTCCATGCCCGGAGCGAGCGACCTAATCGGCGCATCCGGCTTCGCGAGCCAATAAACGCCGTGCTTGTTCTTCACAAGGATCACTTCACGGGCTCTCGGCGCACCGAACTCGACGAGGTTGCCGAGTGCGCCAGCACCGAACCCCTTGCGGTATCCGATGTCAGAAGACATAGTTGAGACGGTTCCGCTGGAACCGCCCAACTCGTAGTCAATGGCGGGAGCGGCCTGCGCCACCATCTCGCGGCGCTTGACCTTCTCCTGTGCCCCGTTCTTGACCTTCCGAGACGTGACTTCCAGGCTCTTGCGCAAGTATTTCGGCAGAGCAGCGGGCGCCGACTCAAAGTTGGCGGCAAGCTCCATGACCTCACTGAAATCAAACTCACTTGCGGCCATCGTCGACCTCCACGCGATACCGCAACGAAGTGGTCTGCGTCCCATCGAACGGGGCGACGACCCTGAACCTGCGCCCGACCTGCGCCGGCCGATCTGGGCATGAGGTCATCTCGACCACGTCGCCAGCCTCGAAGCCAGCAGCAGATACAGGCACCTGAATCTCGAGCGACGACATCGCGAGCAGTTGCGACCCGGCCTCCGCATCCTTTGCAATCACGCGAGGATGCTTCAGTCGGCCCTTCCCCGTGTAGACCGTAGATACAGTTGTCGGACGCTTCCCAGTGGCCTCATTGAGTGTGCCCACTGTCGCACGAGTTACCTTACATGTGTCCCGCATCGCACGCTCCGCCTCGCGGCGCGACATCAGCAGGTCAATATCCGCGGCCACGATACAGCCCGATCGGGTTTCCGCCCACCACGTCCGCGAACGTAGTTCGGTCGGCCATCTGCGCAGACGGAGTGGTGAACCTCACCGAAGAGAGCCCACCGCCCGCCCCAGGTCGGTACTTTCTGAGCACCCGCAACTGAGACTCGTCAAAGAACTGTCCAGCCTCCCAACGCCGGGTCACGTCGTCGTGCGTGACCGATGTCTTCATGTCCGGGTTCGTCCAGCACTTCACCGATGCGATCAGCACGATCAGCGCCACATCCTCGGGCACTGATT
>JBEBUJ010000059.1:0-14968 GCA_040393365.1 Leucobacter denitrificans | reverse complement strand
CACACTGTGGCCTCAACCGTGGTCGTCACGAACACGCCAAGGGCCTGCTCGGTGACGATGCGCTGCACTTCTGCCGTGGCATCGTACTGCTCCTGGGTGCCGGGCTCGGTGCCCTGCTGAGCTTCGACCGCCGCGTTCAGCTCGGGGTCATCCCAGTTGCAGACGTTGAAGAATGATCCCGGCGACAGCACGCGAACCACGCGCTGGATGCCGAGCACACCCTGCGGATAGATGGCGATCGGGGCGCCGTCAGCGTTCGGGGCGAAATCGAGCACGTTCGTGAGAGGCTTCAGCGTCACATTGATGCCGGCTTCCTGCCACTGCGCTTGAATCACTTCGAGCGGACGCTCCATGCCAGCGAAGACGAACATGTCGAACGAGAGGCCGTCGGCATATCCTGCTTCTTTGAGCAGCGACTTCGCCTTGTCGACGTCGTGCGTGTAGTAGTCATTCAGCGACTCGTCGAAGAGCGGGTGCGTCGGTCCGAAGAGCGATGAGAGCGGGGTCGCCTCGCCGCCGAAGATGACGTTGCTGAAGGCCTCGCGATCGATCGCGAAGTTCAGTGCCTGACGCACTCGGACATCGTCGAACGGGGCACGAGACTTGCACATCTGTCCCCAGTAGAACTCTTGCGACGAAGGCTTCAATTCTACGTGAAGCGAGCTGCCCTGCAGCTGGCTGGCATAACCGTAGTTCAGGCCTTCGCTGACGTCGACCACGCCGCTCGAGAGCGCGTTGACCTGCGCCTCGGTGGCCTCCATGTTGATCCACTCGACACCGGCAAGCTGAATGCTGTCTGCCTGGAAGTAGTCGGGGTTCTTGACGAGTGACAGTCGTTCGCCCGGCTGATTCTCATCGAGCATGAAGGGACCTGCGCCAACGGGAGTCGTCGCAAGATCCACACCGTCAGCGAGCGCCTTCGGCGAGGGAATGAGGAAGTCGCTCCACGCCATCAGCTGGATGACCTCGCCCGCGATGGGTCGGCTAAGGTGCAGCGTCAGCTCGAGGTCGCTGTCGATGTCAATCGTCGAGATGGCCTTGCGCTCGGGGGCCAGCACAGTGCTCTCGCTGTTGACGAGATACTCGATGCCCGTCTTCACCGCGGCCGCATCAAAGATTGCGCCATCGGTAAAGGTAATGCCAGGGTTCAGTACAATCTTGATCGTCGACGAGTCGATGAACTGCACTTCCTTCGCCAGGCCAGGCTCAAAGGTTCCGCCCTCACCGGTCGGCCGAAGCAGCGTGTCATAGATCATGATCACAGGGGAACGGTTGGGGTTCGGCGGCGTGGGTGCCGCTGGATCGAAGTTGATGTTCATGGTCGACAGCGTGAACGGAAGGTTCAGCACGCCATTCGGATCGACCTGGCCCGGATCGTCGCCCGAATCCGGAGTGCCCGCGTTGCCACCGGCACAGCCGGTGAGCGCGAGGCTGAGGGCTGCAACGAGTGCGGTGACTCGCCATAGCTTTGGTTTGCGAGTTTGCATGTGTGGTTCCTTCTGGTTCTCTTCGTTGAGGGGATGGGTTAGATGGGTTCGTTGACTCGGTGGCAGGCGACCGCCACTCCGTCTGGTTGACGCTTCGAGATCGGATCGATCTCGGCGCATACCGGCATGACAACTGGGCATCGAGTGCGGAATCTGCACCCGGAAGGGGGTGAGATCGGAGACGGCACCTCGCCCTGCAGAATGATCTGTTCGCGACTGCGCTGCACCACCGGGTCCGGCAGCGGAATCGCCGAGAGCAGTGCTTGCGTATAGGGGTGCTTGGGGTTCTCGTAGACCGCGTCAGTTGGCCCGTCCTCGACGATGCGCCCCAGATACATCACGGCGATCCGATCCGAGACATGTCGCACAACCGCCAGGTCATGGGCAACGAACAGATAGGCCATTCCGAGCTCCGCGCGCAGATCAGCGAGCAGGTTGATGACCTCAGCCTGAGTCGACACGTCGAGCGAGCTGACTGGCTCATCGAGCACCACCAGTCGTGGATTCGTGGCAAGCGCACGCGCAATAGAGATTCGCTGCAGGTGACCGCCCGAGAACTCGTGCGGATACCGCACCTTGAACTCAGGGTTCAGCGAGACTCGGCGAAGGAGATCGTCGATGCGATCATCAATCTCCGAGCCCGAAAGCTTCGTGTGCGTGCGCAGCGGTTCAGCAAGGCTCGATCCCACCGTGCTGTATGGCGCGAGAGAAGTGTAGGGATCCTGGAACACCATCTGCATGTGGCGACGCAGCGGGCGAACCCCCCGCTGTCCCATGTGAGTGATGTCTTTCCCGTCGAACAGCAGCGTGCCGTCCGTCGGCTCGAGCAGGCGAGTCATCAGGCGCCCGAGCGTCGATTTACCTGAACCCGATTCACCTACGAGGCCGACGCTCTCCCCCGGAAACACTTCGAGGTCGACGCCGTCCACCGCGTGCACGTGTGCGCGGGTGCGGCCGAACAGTCCGCCTTTGACGGGGAACAGTTCCTTTAGGCCGCTGCCTTGCACGAGTGGCGCGGTCGCCTGTGCGGTGTGCTGCGCAGTCAGTTCGGTCATCATGCCACCTCGATCGTCTGGAGTTCGTGCGCGCGAATGCAGCGCGAAGTGCGCGTGTCAGACAGCAGCTCCAACTGCACCGGGGCCGTGCCGCACGCCTCCACCGCGAAGTCACAGCGATCCTTGAACCGGCACCCCGTCGGCCACTTACCCGGCGGCGGCACGATTCCGGGGATCGTCGCCAGACGCTCGCCCTTCATCGATGACTGCGGAATCGCGGTCAAGAGCTTCTTCGTGTACGGGTGCCGCGGCTCGGAGAAGAGCTCGTGCACGGGCGACTGCTCAACGATCTGGCCCGCGTACATCACGCTCACCCGGTCGGCGATATCAGCGACCACTCCGAGATCGTGCGTGACGAAGATCACTGCCATGCCGAGTTCTTCCCTAAGGGAATGGAGCAGCGAGAGCACCTGAGCCTGCACGGTCACATCGAGGGCCGTCGTCGGCTCGTCTGCAATCAACAACTTCGGCCGGTTCACCAACGCCATCGCGATGAGCACGCGCTGCCTCATTCCGCCCGAAAGCTGATGGGGGAAGTCGTTCATACGCTCAGCCGCAGCTGGAATGCGCACGAGGTCGAGCAACTCAATCGCGCGGAGTCTCGCCTCCTTGGCAGAGACAGCCTGGTGCAATCGAACCGACTCGATCAGCTGGTTGCCGATCGTGTACGTCGGGTTGAGGCTCGACATCGGATCCTGGAACACCATCGAGATGTCGTTTCCACGAACCTTCTGCATGGCGGCAAAGTCGAGGTCGAGCAGGTCCTTGCCCTCGAACATCGCCCTTCCTCCGGTGATGCGGGCGGGCGGCGAGGGCAGCAGGCGCATGATCGCCAGCGACGTCACAGACTTTCCAGATCCGCTCTCACCTACGAGAGCCATGATCTCCTTCTCTTTGACGTCGAAGCTCACGCCAGAGAGCACGGTGAGGCGATGGTTGTTCTTCGCGAACTCCACTGCCAGGTTCTGCACCGAGAGGAGCGGCTGAGGCTCGTGAATCACGCCCGGCTCGTTCGATGTCTCAAGGTCTGCGCGATCCTGGTCGGCAACCTCTACTCGGTCCGCACGATCGACCACGGTCATGCCAAGCTTTCGCTTTCCAGCAACCCTGGTTGGCTGCTCGACCAGCCCGAGGGCGTCTCGCAATGCGTCGCCCACCAGGTTGAACGACAGCACTGCAAGGGCAATTGCGACGCCGGCGGGGATCATCTGGAATGGCTGGGTGAGCATGAAGGCGTAACCGCGCTTGAGCATATTGCCCCAGCTCGGATCTGGCGGCTGAGTGCCGAGACCGAGGAAGCTCAGCGACGCCTCTGCGATCAACGCGATGCCGAGGAGCAAGGTCACCGCCACGATCACGGGCGACAGCACGCTCGGCAGAATTCGCCTGAACAGGATGTACCAGATCGGCGTGCCGATAGAGCGAGAGGCCTCAACATAGGTCTCCTGTGCCACCGCGAGCGTCGAGGCGCGCACGAGTCGCATGATGCCGGGCACGAGCACAATGGCGATTGCAAGCATCGCATTGTCCAGGCCCGGCCCAAGCACCGCTGCAATCACGAGAGCGAGGATCAGGGCGGGGAAGCTGTTGATCGCGTCCATGATGCGCATGAAGATGTTGTCGACCTGGCCGGCGAAGTATCCAGCGATGAGGCCGAGCGGCACCGCGACGAGGAGTGCAAGGCCCACCGTCTGGAACCCGGCCCGCACGGAGACGATCGCCCCAGCGATCAGTCGGCTGGCGGTGTCGCGACCAAGGTCGTCGGTGCCCAGCCAATGCTCTCCCGAAGGCGGCAGGAAGGGAATAGAGGTCTGAGCCGTCGGGTCTGCGGGCATGATGAACGGGCCAAAAATCGCGACGAGGATCATGAGCACGAGGTAGCCCGTGGCGATCATGGCAACGGGATTGCGAGCAAACCTCTGCAGTGCGCGACGGAACGGCGAGATCGACGCGGTAGCCGACTCGAGCTTCTTGAGCTCTTTGCGAGCGATGGCGGACGTGTTGGTTCCAACGTTGTTGCTCACGAGATGCGCACCTTCGGGTTGAGAATTGCGTAAACCACGTCCATCAGCAGACTCACGACCATGTAGACGATCACGAAGATGGTGGTAACGCCCATGATGATCGGCATGTCTGTCGCGGTGATGGCGCCGAGTAGATAGGTGCCGAGGCCGGGCAGGGCAAAGATCTGCTCGATGATGACGGTTCCGCCGAGCAGGCCGCCCAGCTGCACACCGAGAACGGTCACCGCGGGAATCGCAGCGTTCTTCATCGCATGCTTCAGCACTACGCGGCGGGGCGCTGCACCCTTGGCCCAAGCCGTGCGAATGTACGAGCGCTGCATAACCTCGGAAAGCTCGCCTCGAATCTGTCGTGCGAGCGAAGCCGCAATGAAGGTGCCGAGCGCGATCGAGGGCATCGTGATCGTGCGAAGCCACTCAATCGGGTCGGCGGCGAACTGCACGTATCCGACCGCCGGCAACCACGCGAGGGTGATGCCGAAGAGCAGCACGAGCAGCATGGCGAGCCAGAAGTTCGGAATCGCGATGCCGAGCACCGCGCCGAAAATGAGGCTGCGATCGAGCGAGCTGCCCGCACGCATTCCGCTGAGGACGCCAACCGGAACGCCGATGACGATCCCGAAGATGATCGCGCCGATCGAGATGCTGAGCGTCGCAGGAAGCGCAGTAACGATGCCCGCGCTCACGCTCTTGCCTGTCACCAGCGACTCGCCGAAGTTGAACTGGAGCGCTTCGCCCAGCCAGCGGAAGTACTGCACGAAGAACGGATCGTTCAACCCGAGTTGTTCTCGTACGCTCTCGATGCGCTCGAGCGAAGCGTTCGGCCCACCCGCAATGGTCACTGCCGGGTCCCCCGGCAGAAGCGCCATGAGCCCGAACACGAGCAGCGACACGAGCAGCAGCACGGGGACCATGGTCACCGCGCGGCGCAGGATCATTGCGAGCACTTCGACACTCCTTCGTGTAAGTCCGGTTCTCGGCCAATCTCCTCGTCGAGCGCCTAGCTGCACCCGACGGGAAGATATTGGACGATGCCAAGATTCAACACCCCGGCTTAAAAGATGCTACCGACAGAATTTTCGAATTGCAATATACGCAAGACATATTTCTTTTAACGGAACGGTGCGTGATCGCGTGATATCGACGCTCGATGCGTCCGAGAGTGGGCGTACGCCCGCTTCACCGGTTGCGCGTGCGCGAACCGGAAGGTTCAGCCCGCGACGAGTATCGCTACTCGCCGTGATCCGCGCGTGCCGCCGCGAACCCCTCGGCCCCTGGCTCTAGGCGAAGGCCCAGGGTATTGAACGCCATCGAGTGCATGTCATAGGTGCCGACCATGAACACGAGATCGACGAGCTGCGCTTCATCGAACGAGCCCGAGAGCCCGGCCCAGAGCTCATCCGACACGTTTCTCGTCCTCACCATTTCATCGACGGCGGCAAGAACCAATGCGTCCACATGCCCCCACTGCGGGTCGTCCGATCCACGTGTCACCGCTTCGATCTCGTCCTCGGTAAAGCCAGACGCCAGCGCGATCTTCCGGTGCTCTGCCCACTCATACTCACCCTGGGTGATGAAGGTGGTTCGCAGGATGACGAGCTCACGTACGCGCGCCGGCAGAGAGGAATGCTTCAGGTGCTGCGAGAAGGGCATCCAACCAGAGGTGAAGCCCGGACTCACCGCGTAGAGACCGAGAAGGTTCGAGCTCCATCGATCGATCTGCTCCGGCTCAGGGCGGGTAACGCCGATCAAGGCGAGTCCTTGCCACACCTCATCCGACCAGTCACGTGCGGCCCGAGGCCTGATTCGCTCATTTTCCATCTGCGTTTCCTCTCAACGCGCTAGCCTTTAGCAAAGACTTGACCTTGCACCCTCCCCGCAGGGTAGTGTGTCATCTAACGAAACACTCGTTCCGTCGACTGTGCGGCCTATTCTGTCGCAGCACGGCAAAGAAGCCAAGTCAACGTTGAACTGCTGGAAGTGAGAGATGAACCAAAGCCCTGAGAACCCCGCAACCGAGCTCGAGGCCGCCCAGAGGCATCGACACCCCCTTGCAAGAGGAATCGAGCTACTCACCCTCATGGTCGATAGTGACCAGGACTCGCACGGGGTGCGCGAACTTGCCGGGAAACTCGACGTGAGTCCGAGCACGGCCCATCGCCTCATTCGAGAGCTCGAAAAGCTCGGTTTGGTCGCTAGAACACCGAGCGGCACATATGGGCTCGGTGTCGAGCTGCTTCGCCTCTCATGGACCACCGCGCACCGCTATCCCTGGTACGAACTTGCCACTTCAATACTGCGCGGGCTCACCGAACGCAGCGGCGAATCTTCTTTCTTCGGAACATACAACGACCAGCGGCGACAGATGATGTTCAGCGTCACGGTTGAGTCGCCGCATCCGCTGCGCTACGCGCTCCCCCTGAACTCGTGGCTTCCACTGCACGCTGGCGCGAGCGGACTCTCGATCCTCGCGTTCCTTCCGGAGTCGATTCGCGCGGAGATCGCACACAGCCCGCTCGCGGCGCAGACAGAGCGCACCGTGATCGACCCCGCACCGCTCATGCAGCGCCTCGATCGAATCAGAGAAGACGGCTACGCGATCACTCACGGCGAGCGCATTCAAGGCGCGATCGCAATCGCGGCGCCCGTGTTCGGCCTTGGCGGCGTTATCGGCACCACGGGCATCACTATCCCCGAGTCCCGCTTCAACGCGGCCCAAACTTCTGCATTGGCCGCGATGGTCAAGGAGACCGCAGAAGCGCTCTCAGGTCAGCTCACCTCGCTCCGCGTGTCCAGCTCACCTCGAGTGGGTACCGTTTCTTAGCGGTCTCGGCGACCCCATTCATCGCTGCGGCTCCGAGCCTCACTGCGACACTGCGAAGTGTCAGAGCCGCTCGGCGCGATCCTTGCGCGGGTAGCTGACCGGTCCGGACCGACCGGTCAGCTAGCTCAGGCTAGCCAACCGGCGCAGTGGAGCCGCTCGGCGCAGAGGAGACCGGGCTCGATACCGCTACCCGATCGCGCAGCAGCTCATCGACTTCGCTCTCCGCATAGCCAAGCAGATCTCGCAGCAGAACCTCAGTGTGCTCGCCGAGCAATGGGGGGAACACGGGATCAACCGCGGGAGTCTCAGCGAAGCGAATCGGCATCGTCACGTTCTCAAACGACTCCGTGCCGTTGCTGAGCGACACGATGGTGCCATTGTCAGCCTCCCGCGCATCGGTCAGTGCCTCAAGCACGTCCTTGACGAGCGCTGCCGGCACTTGGGCGGTGCCGAGCAGCTCAACCCATTCCTCCGCCGGCTTCTCAGCAAACCGAGCTTCGAGAAGCTTCCAGAGCTCTTCCTTATTCTCAAGCCTCGCGGCAGCGTTGGCGAATCGGCTGTCAGAGATCAGGTGGTCAAGTCCCAGCACAGCGCAGAGCCCCTCCCACATGCGCGGGGTATTGGCCGTGATTACGAATTCTCGATTGTCACCGCCACGGAAGCCGCGGTAGGTCGCGATGGAGTCATGTCCAGCGCCCTGTGGCCCAGGCGCCACACCGGTGACTGCCGTGTACACCGCCTGATATGAGAGCATCGCGAGCTGCCCATGCAGCATCGACACGTCAATCACACGACCACGTCCCGACTCGCGCTTCGCGGTCAAGGCCGCCAGAATGCCGATGACTGCATACAGGCCCGCCACCACGTCGCCCGCTGGAATGCCGAGTCGTGCTGCGGGGCTTCCTTTGTGGCCGGTGATGCTCATGACGCCGCTCAGCGCCTGCACCACCATGTCATACGCCGGCCGATCGTGACCCGGACCTTGCTGCCCGAAGCCGCTGATCGACGCCCACACGAGACCCGGTTGCCGCTTGAGCGTCTCCTCGGCTGAGAGACCGAGGCGCGCCATGACTCCGGGTCGGAAATTCTCGATCAGCACATCTGCACGCTCGATCAGACGTTCGAGCGCCTCCTTGCCGCGGGCATCCTTGAGGTTCAAGGCGATGCTCTTCTTGTTGCGGTTGTTCGACAGAAAGTATGCGCTTTCTCCGGACACCTTCGGACCGGCGATCGCTCGGCTCGAGTCGCCCTCAAGCGATTCGACCTTGATCACTTCCGCGCCGAGCTCAGCGAGCAACTGCGTGGCCGAAGGCCCCGAAAGAAACGTCGTGAGATCGATGACTCGAACGCCGTGGAGTGGTGGATGCTGCATGTCGCCTAAGCCGCCTCGAAGATATGAATGGTGCATGCCCCATGGTCGAGGCCCGCCGTGCCGCCGCCGGTCACATGAGTGAGGCCCCAGCGGGCGTCATCCACCTGACGAGCACCGGCATTCCCGGTGAGTTGCCAGAACGCTTCGGCGACCTGCGCCACCCCGCTCGCACCGACCGGGTGCCCCTTGGCCAGCAGGCCTCCTGACGGGTTCACGACCACATCTCCGCCGAACGTCGTACGGCCGTTCCGGATGAGTTCGAAGCCCCGACCCTTCTCCGCCAGGCCGAGCGCCTCGTAGTAGATGATCTCTGCGATCGAGAAGGCATCGTGCAACTCAATGACGTCGAGATCCTTCGCCTCGATACCCGCCTGTGCATAGGCATCTCTGGCAGAGTCATACGTGATTTCGGGCTTCGTCATGTCACGGAAGCCTTCCTCAACGTGGCCGGAATGGAGCACAGATGCAGCGACCCGAATCGACTTCTGCACACCCAGGCGCTTCTTTGCTCGTTCCGAAGCCAGCACGACTACTGCAGCGCCGTCACTCGTCGGGCAGCACATCAGCAGGGTGAGCGGGTCGGCGATGGGGCGCGCAGCGAGCACGTCCTCCACAGTCACATGCTGCCGCATCTGCGCGTAGGGGTTCAACGCACCATGCTTGCGGGACTTCACGCTCACCAGAGCGAGGTCCTCGGCGGTTGCAGGGTTCTCATGCAAATACCGCGTCGCGCGCATCGCATAGATGGGAGGCATGGTGATTCCCTGCTTCACCTCCCGGTCCTCAGCTGACAGAGGTAGCGTGCCACCGCCGAACTGAGTGAGCTTCTCGACTCCGATCACCACAGCGACATCGATGAGCCCCTGGCTGATCGCGGTGTAGGCCTCGTGCACCGCCGTGGCACCGCTGGAACAGGCGTTATCGACATTCACCGTCGGAACCGTACCCAGCCCGATCTCCTTGCAAATGCGCTGGCCGGTCATCATGCCGCCGTACGAGTGGCCAACATAGACCGCCTCGATGTCTGACTTCTCGACCCCCGCGCTGCGAAGGGCGTCGATCAGTGGCGGCACGGCGAGCCCGACGTACGAGGACTGCTTGTGCTTGCCAAATGGGATCATTGCCGCAGATACGACGAAGACGTTGTCGGTCATTTCACACTCTCTTTTCGTTCTGCCAGCTCTAGCTACCCGCAACCGCGGTGAACCACCAGCTAGCGCCGGATGTGCGGAGTTCTACCCTGGCGTCCGGCACAAGCGGCACGTCGCCTTCGCGCAGATCGGTCAGGGTCCTCACCCCGTCGTCCAGGTCTACGTAGCCGAGCACCCGGGGCTGGTCGGCCCCCACGCGCATGGTGGTGAAGGAATACAGGGTCCCCGTGCTCTGCAGAGCGACACGCGAGACTTCTGTGCTCACGCACGCGCTACACACGACGCGGGCGCCGAGCATCCGCTTGCCGCACTGGTCGCACAGCGTACCCACCAGCCGGATGCCTTCGTCGAAAGTATCGATCGAGCTCTCGTCTTCGAGGTCTGCAATGGGCAACGAAGCACCCTCCGCCGACAGGCCTGCAGTGGTTGACATAGCGCTCTCCTTGTATTGGGGGGCATTCTGAATGGAACGTCAGTGAACTTCACTTGCGATTGTTCCGCTTAATCGAACAGCTGTACGCTGTAGTGATATACCTAGCATGCCTCAAGTCGAAATCAATCGTCAAGTCTTCGACGCTTCTCCCCAATAAATCAGGGTTCCATCGCACATTCTTTGACAGCACGCGATCGTTCAGCCACACTGTGAATGCCAAACAACGGCCATCACGTTCTATTGAACGGAACGTCACGTTCGAGCACACAACCAAGCCACGATGCAATGCCGCCAGGTATAGTGCCACACGAAAAGGAGACCCAATGTACGATCCCGACGCTCCAGACCCGCTCGCCCCGTGGGTGCGAGAGATTACGGCTTCACACAACCAGGCCCGACACACCGAAGGCGTGCAGTGCCGCGGTTCCGTCGCACTGATCGACGAAGCGGCCCGGCTTCGTGGCGCAGCCGAAGTGAAACTCGGAAAAGCGATTTCGCTTGAACGCGAGATCGAAACCCGTGAGGCACAGGTCGAAAAGCTTCGTGAGATCATGTCAACCGAGCGCGACTTGTGGATTCAGATGGGCCTTCCCGAGCTCGCCGAAGGGCACGGCGGAGTCGACCTCGACGTCAGAATCGGGGTTCGGGGACGTGGAGCCCACGGTGGAGACGTGATCAAGTACGACGCGCACGGCGTGTGGATGACCCACATGGACGGACTCGCCCATATCGGCGCCGACGCATCGTGGCATGGCCCGATCCCCGCAGAGAACTCGAACACCGACGAAGACACGATGGTGAACTGGGCGCAGCACGGAATCGCAACGCGAGGAGTCCTGCTCGACATCCCCGCTGTGCGAGGCGTCGAGTGGGTAACCGCAGATAACCCGGTGACCGCAGAAGATCTCGATGCCGCGCTGCTGGCAGCTGGCACCGAGATCCTCCCAGGCGATGCGATCCTCGTCTACCAGGGTCGTGATCGTTTCGAAGCAGCGGGCAACTACTACCCCTCGGGCGCAACCCAGGGGCCAAGGCCAGGCATCGGAGAGTCCGGAGCCAAATGGATCGCGTCGAAAGACCCGGGACTGCTGCTCTGGGACTTCCATGACGCCCGTAGCGACGTGGGCTTTAGCCTGGAAGTACACTCGCTGATTTGGGCCATCGGTCTCTGCATTGTCGACAACAGCCTGCTCGGCCCCGCAGCGGCAGAGCTCAAGCGCGCTGGTCGATCGACCGGCCAGCTCATCGCAGCCCCGACAGCAATACACCGGTCGACAGGCGTCATCATCAATCCGTTGCTGGTGTACTAAGTCGCGGTTGCTCAGCTGACAACGGCAAAGCGGGCGGGCATCGTGTGATCGATGCCCGCCCGCTTCTGTGCTCGGTCAGTAAAGAACGACGGGGTTGATAAGCACACCGGTCGACCGATAAATGGCCAGTGGCGACGCCACCAAGAGCCCCGTCGACACGCCCGCATCCTTGAACGCCGACACCACTGGCGCGAGGTCGCTGTTGTCGATGATGCAGAGCCCGATCGAGAAGATCAGACTGTGCACCTCAAGTGAGCCTCGCTCATCATTGCGAGCGTCATGGAAGTCCCAGAGCAGCAGTCCCGGGTCTTTCGACGCGATCCACTTCGCACCTTCCTCGCCGATGCCGGGTCGGGGAAATGCGAGCGCACCGCTTGGGTACTCATTCCCGGCAGCTTCGAAGCGATCGCGGCCCTGGTAGATCAGCAGCGCGTCGCCTGGCTCGAGCGCGACGCCAGTGTTCGCCAGTGCGAGATCAAGTTCTTCGGCGGTAACCGGTTCGTCAGCCTCGATCCACTCCACGCCTCGCGCGGCAGCGACGTCGAGCAGCACTGCCCTCGTCGCAATACCGTGCTGCGCCCAGTTCACCATCGTGTCTTCATCAGTCTCTGAATCAGCTGCTGGCACGCCGCCATGCCAAGATGCATCGGCTCCGATGTGACCGAGCCCGTCGAGGTGCGTCTTTCCGGTCCCGTGCGCGTTGTACTTCACCACGTCGCCACCGTGAACCGACCGGCCGTGGACTCCCACCTGCACTTCGAATTCGATGACCGGCGCCTCGCCGCCCAACTGTGCCGGGCGGGTTTCGATGACGCGCTGAAGCGATACCGCTTTGCCGGATCGCACCTGTGCGACGCCGCGCAACCGAGCCGCCTCATCGATCAGCGCAATCGACCCTCGACATTTGACGCCTTCTACGTGTCGCGCCGCATCGTGCGCCGACGCGATGTCGCGCACCCACGGAGCCATCGGGTCTGGCTGGTCATGTTCAGTCATGCTTCTTCCCTCTTCCTTGTCTTGGCTTTGGCATAGGCCAAATACTAGAGAGCGCGTGCGTTAATGTCGACTCTTTATTGGACTTTCACGCGCTTTCTCGTGAAATATCCACATTCCGACGAACTTGTGTCGACACTTATTGAAATCTTTGATAGCTTTCACATCACCAGTCAGATATCGAGGAGAAGCTGTGACCACTTCAGACAAAGGGTTCAAGATCGTCAGAATGTGGCATCCGAGCCACAACGTCCTAGACCTTGATGAGGCCGATGAGTTCTATCAGAAGCTCTTTGGAGCCTCGAGCACTAACATCAGCGCGATCATGTCGTCGCATCCTCCCCGCGAAGGCTTTTCCAACGACTACTCCATCTTCACCCCCGTGCAAGATGTGCTGCTCGACACCATTCAGCCCACTCGATACATCGCGAACGGCAGACAACGCTACCCAACCCCTGAGCGCCCACACCTGAACCGCACCAGCTGGTATCTCGACGGAGGGGCAGAGGGCTACCGCGCAATTCGACAGCAGGGCATCCGGTTCACCAACCAGGCCGATGAGATCATCGATGCCGATGAGATCCCGTTCGCCTTCGGCCCTGGTCCGCTCTGGACGCTCGCGGAAGACGCGGGTCTGCTGTACAGCTTCCTGCCTGCAGGACCATTCCCCCTCGATCCTCGCGCGCAGCAGGGATGGAAGCTTCCGGACGCCAATGAGAACCCTCTCGGCATCGAGTATTGCGCCTACCACACGGTGCTCACTGCTTCACCGGAGCGTGCGCTCCGACTCATGGTGAACGCGCTCGGCGGAGAGGTGATCCACGAAGGCACCGACGCACTGCGTCAGGCGGCAGGCCCCTACGTGCATCTCGCGGGCAGCACGCTACATTTCGCGACCCCTGTCGCCGGTAGCGCCGCCGAGGCAGAGCTTGCCGGTTTCCTTCCGCTCGACTGCTACCACGCGCTCACCTGGAAGGTGCTCGATCTCGATCGGGTACAGGCGCACTTGGACAGCATCGGTGTCGCCGTGCTCGAGCGATCGGCAGAGACCATCATCACAGATCCGAAGTCGAGCCTTGGCGTACCCTGGGGCTTCACCACGACAGATGTGCCTGGCGATCCCCGTTCCTGACCTCTCCACGCATTGACCTACCCCGCGAGCGACGCGCTCGCGGGGTATCGTCATCTAATCGGCGAGCGCTTCAAACGCGTCATACACAGCCATGACGCTTTCGAGGCCACGACGCACAATCGAGCTGTTGAGAGCCGCAGCGAGGTCACTCTCTCGCTCCTCAAGTGCCAGCATGAGCCGCTCATGATCCACCGCGGAGCGTTCCACTCTGCCCTGAACGGTCATTCCGAAGTGGCGCAGCTGCAGCACCCTCACGCCGAGGCTATCAATCGCGCGCTTCAGCGTCTGATCACCGGTGAGGACCGAAGCAGTCTCGTGAAACATCACATTGGCCCAGAAGTAGCTGTCGTACCGGCCCGTTGCGGCGGCCAGTTTCATGTGCTCGAGATTCGAACGAAGCGCGAGCAGCCCGTGGTCATCGGCTGAAGAGACAATGCGGCGCGCGACGACCTCATAGAGGATTGCACGCAGTTCATAGATCTCTTTGACGGTCTGGCGGGGAAGAAAGACGACCCTCGGCCTGCGGCGGGGCCTAATCTCAACGAGCCCCTCCCGCTCGAGCACCAGCAACGCCTCTCGAGGCGGCGTGCGGCTCGTATCGAATCGTTCGGCGAGATCAATCGAAGTGAGCTCGGTGCCCGGCGCGATGCGCCCCTCGATAATGTCCTTCGCTGTTTCCCTGGCGATTCGCGCCACCAGCGATTCCTGCTCTCCGTCGACACCGATAGATCTTCCAATGAGCAGGTCGACCACGTCTGAGTTCGGGAGCTGCGCCGCGGAAGCGCCTGCAGAATCGGAAGTCATGAGAAACAGACTATCTTTCGATCGCGCTCCGGGGCCGAGACGCCGAGGCCGACTCAGGGAATCGGTACGGGCGTGATGCCAAGCGGCGCGAGACCTGCAGCGCCGCCGTCGCGTGCGGTGAGCACCCAGATGCCGTCGGCGTGCACTGCGACGCTGTGCTCCCACTGGGCGCTGAGCGAGCCGTCGGCGATCGTCACCGTCCAGTCGTCATCCTCGACCAGCGTATCGATGCCTCCAGCCGAGATGATCGGCTCGATCGCAACGACGAGCCCCGGCCGCACTTCGGGCCCGCGACGTGAGACCGGCACGTTGAAGACCGGAGGATCCTCGTGCATGCGACGGCCGATCCCATGACCGATGTAGTCCTCGAGAATGCCGTAGTCGCT
>JBEBUJ010000058.1:0-15659 GCA_040393365.1 Leucobacter denitrificans | reverse complement strand
ACACTTCATCCCGGCGGGAACACCGCGGATACGCGCGATCTCCTCGGTCACTTTTGCCCCGGGGAGCACTCCACCAAGGCCCGGCTTTGCGCCTTGGCTGAGCTTCAACGACGTGCATTTGATTTGGGGGTCGCTGGCTTTGTCGGCAAATTGATCCGAATCAAAGTCCCCGTCTGCCGTGCGGGTTCCGAAATATCCGGTTCCAATCTCCCAAATGAGATCGCCACCGCCCGCGCGGTGATAGTCGGTGAGCCCACCCTCTCCGGTGTCGTGTGCGAAGCCGCCCTTTGCTGCTCCTGTATTTAACGCACGAATCGCGTTGCCCGAAAGTGAACCGAAACTCATCGCCGAAACGTTCAGCATCGCCATGTCGTATGGCTGCTGACAGTCTGGGCCTCCCACAGTGACACGAGGAGGTTCGACGGGAGGTTCGAGTGGAACCATCGAATGCATGAGCCACTCACCGCCCTCACGGCTCACATCAGTGAGCGTCCCAAATGCTTCCTCGCCTTTCTCCCCCTTCGATCGAGCGTAAATCACATCACGTGTTGTGCGACTAAACGGTCGCCCATCCCAGTCGCGTTCAATAAAGTACTGCTGAATCTGTGGGCGGATCTTGTTGAGCAAGTACCTAGCGTGACCGATGACGGGATAATTCCGAAGTACCGCTTGCTTCTTCTGGACGAGGTCGTATGTCGCGACCGCGCCCAGCCCGACCAGACCCATCGCGGCCCCAATGGTTCCCTTCGCGATACGTTTCTTCGACTTCATTGTCCATTCCTTTCTGAGGTTGCCAGGGGCGACTGTTCCGGATGTCACCGTCACTCCGCACTGAGCTTGAGCGGCACAAACTCGGGCTGTAGTCCCTGTCGAAAGATCCCGATTGATGCGTGAGGAACCTCTGCCCACACCTGACTACTCCACTCAAGTTCGAGCGGTTCTGAAACAACGAGCTGAGCATCGTGAGGCAAGTTCTCGGTGTCTCCGTCCACGGTGTGCAATACGGTCGGTCCCGAGGAGTGATAGAGCGAAGGCGCCGCCGCATAGGCGGCATCGGGACTGACCCAACGGAGTACGACCAATTGGGTGCCGTCTGACGCGCACATGGTCGCCCGAAATGGTCCATCGATCTGGTGTTCCTTTCGGGCGCGTTCGACACGCTCGACCATTCTCGCCATACCGGCCACGGGATCCACAGCGAGCCCGTACGTCAGTGCGAGGTAGAAGCAGACCTCGGTATCGGCGTTGCCGAGTATCGACGGGTAGAGCCCCGGATCCACATCCATCGTGAGTTCCCGCTTGACCTCGGAAAAACTCGGAATCTCGCCATTGTGCTGAAACATCCAGCCGCCATGCACGAAGGGGTGGCAGTTCTGTTCAGAAATGGTGCGCCCTGGTGCGGCACGAACGTGTGCGAGAAAACACCCCGATTCAATCTGAGCGGCGAGATGTCTGAGGTTGAGACTGTCCCATGCTGGCCCAATCTGGCGGTACTGGCCGAGCGCGCCGCCCCGACCCGACCAGGCAATCCCAAACCCGTCACCGTTCGTTGGGAAGGCACTATTCAGGAACACCGAAGCGAGAGGATCGCCCGGCAGAAAGAGTTGCCTCGCACGAAGACTCTGGTCAATCAGTGAGTGATTCGGCCTCACGAGTACGTCTTCAAGCGCGATAGATGAACCGAGATAGGCAAGCCACCGGCACATTCGATCCGCCTCTCTGGGAAACCATCGTGTTCCGAAAGTAACTCCAAAGACTGAGCGGTCACACAGAAACTAGCCGAGCCGCTCCGAGAGCTCGAGCCACTGATCCTCGAGCGACGCTACTTCCGCCTCCATCGCGGTGATCTTTGCCATCTCAGAGTTCAGCAGCGTGTAATCCGATTGATCGAGCAGGGCGAGCCCGTCACGCGCGTTCACAATATCGCCTTGAAGGCGTTCCATCTTGCGCTCAACTGACGAGAGTTCTTTCTCTGCGGCACGCAGCTCGGCGCCCGAGAGTGCACTCGCGCTCGCCTGCGGAGGTGCCGAGGCCGCCGCCGTTCCCTGAGACGCCTTGCTTCGCTGTTCAGCACGTCGCAGCTCGAGATATTCGTCGACACCACGCGGAAGGTGTCTGAGCTTGCCTCCGAGAATCGCATACTGCTGATCGGTCACCCGCTCCAAGAAGTACCGGTCGTGCGAAACAACTATGAGTGTGCCCGGCCAGGAATCAAGCAGGTCCTCCATAGCGGCGAGCATATCGGTGTCGAGGTCGTTCGTCGGCTCGTCAAGAATGAGCACGTTGGGCTGATCGAGCAGAATGAGCAGCAGTTGCAGGCGCCGCTTTTGGCCGCCCGAAAGATCCTTGACCGGTGTGGAGAGCTGAGCGCTAGTAAATCCCATGCGCTCGAGTAGCTGACCAGGGGTGAGTTCTTGTGCTTTCGACCCAGAGCCCACGGTGAAGCTCGTGCGCAGCCGACCGATGACAACGCGCACGGGCTCGTTCCAGTGCTCGTCAAGCTCGGATAACTGCTGCGTGAGTTGCGCAATCTTCACAGTTTTGCCGTGCTTGACCCGGCCACTCGTTGGTTCGACAGCCCCCGAGATGAGGCCAAGCAGCGTCGACTTCCCTGCCCCATTGATTCCTAGAATGCCGGTTCGCTCACCGGGAGCAAGGCGCCAATCGATACCCCGGAGCACCTCCCGGTCTGCTCCACTCGCCGCGTCTTGGTACATCACGCCGGCGCCCAGAATGTTCACGACTTCCTTGCCGAGGCGAGCAACGGCCATCGCTTGCAACGACACGTTATCGCGGATCTCCGGCACATCAGCGATGAGTTCGTTCGCAGCGTCTATGCGGAATCGCGGCTTTGATGTACGCGCCGGTGCGCCGCGCCTCAGCCAGGCGAGTTCCTTGCGGGCGAGGTTCTGTCGCTTCTGCTCAACAACTGCGGCCTGACGGTCGCGCTCGACACGCTGCAATATATACGCGGCGTAACCGCCCTCAAACGGTTCGACGATTCGGTCGTGCACCTCCCAGGTGGTGTTGCACACCTCGTCGAGGAACCAGCGGTCGTGCGTCACGACGAGAAGTGCGCCTTGATTCGCGGGCCAGCGCCGTTTGAGATGATCCGCCAACCAATAAATTGCTTCTACATCGAGATGGTTTGTCGGCTCGTCAAGGAAGAGCACGTCCCACTCCCCAACAAGCAACCGCGCGAGCGCAACGCGGCGGCGCTGCCCACCCGACAGCGACTCGACGGGAGCGTCCCAATCGAGGTCTTCGACGAGCCCAGCGATCACGTCACGGATCCCCACGTTCCCGGCCCACTCGTGCTCTGCAAGGTCACCAACCACCGCGTGGCCCACTGTTTCGCCAACGTCAAAGCGATCCTCTTGGTCGAGCACGCCAACCGTGGTTCCCCCGCGGTAGGTGACACGGCCCGAGTCGGGTTCGCGCCGTTTCGCGAGCATCATGAGCAGTGACGACTTGCCGTCGCCGTTTCGCCCAACGATTCCAATGCGATCTCCCTCATCGACACCAAGTGTCACCGAGTCAAACACTGTTTTCGTGGGCACCTCGAGGTGCAGAGCCTCAGCTCCAAGTAAATGTGCCATCGTCTGCAATGGTAGTTCACGCGGTCTCACGCGGCCTGCCCGTAAGCTGGGCCAGGGAGGAACACATGCGGAGTGAGTTCAAACTTAGCGGTCCAGTGCGCATCGCTTTGGCGGTTTCTGCCATCGGCCTCGGTCTCGTCGTCATCATGACTCCGCTCTCGCCGCAGGGCGTCGCGATCGCAGCTGGCATCGGAATCGCGTGCAGTGGGCTCCTGCTCATTGCGGGGCCAAGTCCCAAAGCTCCCAATACGCGTCCGGTTCTCCCGCTTGTCTCAGGGCTAGCATGTGTGCTCCTCGGCGCTACCGTGGCGCTCTGGCCAGATGCTGGTGCACCGTGGCTCGCATTCTTGGTAGCCGCCTCAATCATCGTGTTCGGCGTGCATACTGCGACCCACGCCATTCGCAACCGAACGGACGAGAGCATCGCATCGCTCATTTCAGCATGCGCGGCGGTTCTCGTTGGCGTCGTCGCGTTCTCGTGGCCAGTGCTCACCCTGTCGGTGTTTCGCGTCGGCTTTGGCAGCTGGCTGGTGTTCCTTGGCGTTCAAGCGCTCATCCAACTCATGTTCGCGCGCAGATCGCCAGGTCGTCGCCCGCTCGTTCGAGGGTGGATCCGCACTGCGTCCGCCTCGCTTGCTCTTGTACTAGCGTGCGGGTTCGCGCTGGGGAGCGCGTGGATCTTCGGGGGTGCGCCGCTCGCAGCGCCCGGAGAGTTCTACACCCCACCCGAAAATGTGCCGGAGAAGCCCGGTGCACTCATCCGCGTTGAACCGTTGGACTCAGGCATTCCCGCGGGCGCTCAAGGGTATCGAATCCTGTACACCACCACTCACACCGATGGTTCTCCTGCGGTATCGAGCGGTACGGTACTGCTTCCAGAGGGTCGCGGCGCCGACCCTCTGCCGCTCATTTCGGTCGCTCACGGCACGACCGGGGTCGATCCCAAATGCGCTCCCTCGTTAGACGCTACTCCGTTTTCTGACGGGGCCGCTGCAGCGCTGGAACGCATGGTGATCGAGCATGGGTGGGCAGCAGTGACCTCTGACTACATCGGTCTCGGCACCGAAGGCCCGCATCCCTACCTGGTAGGTGAGGCCGAAGCGAGAAACGTGCTCGATGCCACACGCGCCGCACACGAACTCACTGATGTTTCATTCGAAGACCGCACGGTCGTGTGGGGTCATTCGCAGGGCGGCCAGGGTGCACTCTGGGCCGGGCAGTTCGCCGAAGCGTACGCCCCAGAGATCACCATCGAAGGCATCGCCGCATTCGCTCCCGCGGCCGACTTATACGGACTCGCCGATGCCGACAAGAAGGATGCCGCGGGTAAGACGGTATCGGCATATATCGCCGCCACTTGGAATGACCTGTTCCCAGAGCTCGAACTCGAGCAGCACCTCACCCCGGGCTCAGCAGTTGGGGTAGAACGTATTTCACAACTGTGTTTCAACGGCAAGGACGTACTTGCAGCAATTGTCCGCGGCACTCAGGTGACGAACCAGGTCTTCCCCGACAGTACGCTTGCAGGTGAGTTCGGAGACAAACTCAAAGCGCAAACCCCCGAGGGCCCCTTTCCCGCGCCGGTGTTTGTCGCGCAGGGGTTAGACGATTCACTCGTAAAACCCGAGCTGCAGAACCGTTGGGTCGAAGCGCGCTGTTCGGCCGGCGAGGCAATCGACTACCGAACCTATGCCGGGTTTGATCACGTAAGTGTCGTCTCGAAAGACTCTCCACTCACCCCAGAACTGATCGACTGGACGCTCGCGCGCTGGGCGGGAGACGCCCCGACTCCGAACTGCTGACTAGGAGCAGCAGCTCCCTCCGCAGCAGCTCCCACCCGACTCCTGATCACCGAGCAGATTGAGAATCTCGGCGCTCTCGGCGCCAGCGAAGCTCGCGATGCCAGCGAGCGGGTTCAGTTCGACGATCTCCTCGGCAACCTCGGGTGCCTCGGCTGTCTTCTGGGTGGTGTCGGTCATTGTGGATCCTCTCCTCGTATACGAATTCTACGCCGCTCTGTCGAGTGCAGCTCAGTCTTCGGCTTGCCCCTCGGCCTCAATCGTCAGCACCTGTTCGAACGCACTCGCAAACATCTCAGGCTGCTGGGCACCTGACACCCCGTACTTCTCGTTAATAAGGTAAAACGGTACTCCCTGCACCCCGAGCATGCGGGCGCGAGTAATGTCGCGCTCTACAGCTTCGCCGAGCTCCTCATCTTCAAATGCGTCACGCACTTCCTCGGGGTCGAGACCCACCTCGTCAAGGATCTCGGCAATGGCTTCTGGGTCGCTCATATTGATGCCCTCTTCGAAGTAGGCGCGGAAGAGTCGCTCAAGCACCTCAGGGTACGCCCCCTGCTGCTTCGCGAGATGCAGCACTCGGTGCGCGGCCGCGGTGTTCGCGTGCTTCAGCTTTTCGAAGTCGAACGTGATCCCCTCTGCCTTCGCCATACCTGTCATCTGCTCAAGCATCTGCTCGACTTGCTCCCGCGGCATTCCTTTGTGCTTCGTGAGAAAGTCGATCTCGCTGCCTTCGAAGTGAAGTGGCGTGTCCGGGGCGAGCTCATAGCTGTGGCCCTCAATCTCGAACTCGACGTCCGGAAATTTCTTCTGAAACTCTTGTACTCCCGACTGGAATCGTTTCGTTCCGATGTAGCACCAGGGGCAAGCAATATCAGACCAAATATCTACGCGGATCGTTTCATTCACACTCTCACCAACCGTGCGGGCCTGGAATGTATTCCGACTATTCGCCCGAGTGTTTTCCATCGTCCCTATCGGCGGTGATCCCGAACTCGCGCTCGGCTACCGTTTCGAGCGCTGCGGCAACGATCTCAGCCTCTTGAGCACCGGATATCGAGTACTTCGCGTTCACAAGCGCAAATGGCACGCCGCCCGAGCCAAGCATCTGCGCGCGCACGTGATCTCTCTTGATCGCCGGGTCCCACGCATCAGATTCAGCGGCCTCGCGCGCCTTCCCTGTATCGAGCCCGACAGTCGCAGCGAACTCGACAAGGGTGTCAGCTGACGAGAGATCCCGACTCTCTGCGAAGTATCCGGCAAATGCGCGCTCAAGAAACTCTTCGCCGAGCCCTTCGTCTTGCGCGTACTGGTACACGCGGTGAGCCTTACGTGTGTTGACATGCTTCAACGCCTCGAACCGAATCTCGACGCCCTCGGAGGCCGCGAGCTTCTCGAGTGCTGGCAGGGTGCGAGCCGACTGCTCGAGCGGCACACCCTCGTACTTCAGCAGATACTCCGCCTCGCCGCCGTCAAATCGGTCGGCGATACCTGGAGCGAGTTCAAAGCTGTGGTGTCGAACAGCAACGGGTACGCCGGGAATGCGCTGCTCAAACAGTTCAATCGCGCGCTCAAGTCTTCGTTTCCCGAGGTAACACCACGGGCAACGTACGTCGAACCAGACGCTAATGTTGATCGCCGGTTCTTGTGCAGCCGCCTCGACCATATGGCCTAGAACGCCCGCACCCCACCGTTTATTCCGGGTGTGCAACAGTTCAGCCCGGCTGTTCAGCCTTCGATGGCTCGCCGGCGCAGTGGCGCCGGGAGCAAGGCTCGGGGAAATAGCCCTCAGCTATTGCCCTTCGATGACCCTTGCTCCATGCACCGGCCCGGTTACCACTAGCGCACTCACACCAGAGCGAGTGAGCAGTGATTTAAGCTCCGAGGCTTCCTGCGGATTGCTCACGAGAAAGGCGACAGTGGGCCCTGAGCCCGACACAATTCCCGCGAGCGCACCCCGGGATTCTCCAAGCTCGAGTAATTCGGTGAGTTCGGGGGCAAGCCTGAGCGCTGCCGCCTGCAAGTCGTTGTGCATGGAATCTGCGAGTGACTCAGCATCGCCAATGCGCACGGCCTGCAGAACCGCGGTCTCGACCTTCACGTATTCGGGCTGCTCGCCAAGTTCGTTGAGGTGATCGTCTCGATGCTGATCGAGCATGCGGTACACCTCGGGAGTGCTGAGACCCGCGTTCGAGAGCGCGAGCACCCAGTGAAACGCACCTTTCGCAAGCGCGGGGCTGAGCTCATCCCCGCGGCCCGTTCCGACGGCTGTGCCGCCTTCCAGCGCGAACGGCACGTCGGCACCGAGTTCGGCAGCGAGTTCAGAGAGCTTTGGTCGCCCCACATCCGTACCCCAAAGTTCGTCGCAAGCGACGAGGGTAGCCGCGGCATCCGCCGATCCACCGCCCATGCCCCCTGCAATCGGCACACGCTTGAGCACCGTGAGCTCGACGCCACTCTCATACCCGGCATACTCGGCGAGCAGCTTCGCGGCGCGGATCGCGAGATTGGAATCGTCGGTTGCGAGCCCGCTCGTGTCGATGGGGCCGCCAAAGCGAACGCTGAACTTGTCGGATTCGGTCGCCGTGACCTCTTCATACAGCGAGACGGCTTGATAGAGCGAAGCTACGTCGTGGTACCCGTCGTGCTGCAGCGCACCGACGCGAAAATACACGTTGATCTTGCCCGGCGCTCGCACCGTGACCGACCTCCGTAGATCCCTACTCATGACTCAACGCTAGCGCAACTGCGCACTAGTTCTCGCACCGAGCGATCGCGAGGAAATCATCGATCGACAATTGCTCCGCTCGCGCGGTGGGTGCGACACCCGCCGCCTCAATAATTTCTACGGTACGCGACTGACCAAGCACGGGCTGCAATGCTTGGCGCAGCATCTTGCGGCGCTGCGCAAACGCCGCGTTGACGAGCTCGAATGTGCGTGCGCGCTCAGTCTCAGAACCGAGTGGGGTGGATCGCTTCGCAAACTTCACCAGCACCGAGTCCACGCCGGGTACAGGCCAGAATATCCGTCTGCTCACGTTTCCAGCAATCGACCAGTCGCCGTACCAGGCCGCCTTTGCGCTCGGCGAACCGTACTCTTTCGATCCCGGCCCCGCGGCAATGCGGTACCCGACCTCAGCTTGCACCATGACAAGCCCGCGCTCGAGCCCCGGAATAAGCTCGAGCAGATGCATGAGAATCGGCACCGACACGTTGTACGGCAAATTTGCGACGAGCGCAGTTGGGTTCTCGTCGAGCGTCGCGAGATGGCGACTTGCGAGATCGAGCGCATCGGTGTGGATCACCCGAAAGCGCTCGGCAGCGTTCGGCTGCATGACTCGCACCGTGTTCGGAAGCTCTGCTGCGAGACGCGCGTCAATCTCAATCGCCGTGACATCGGCGCCCACCTCGGTGATTCCGAGGGTGAGGGATCCGAGCCCAGGACCAATCTCGATCACGCGGTCGCCAGACTCGACCTCTGCAAGTCGCACGATCTTGCGCACCGTATTCGGATCAATGACGAAATTCTGACCGAGCTTCTTTGTCGGCGACACTCCGAGTCGCTCGGCGAGTTCACGAACCTCGACCGGCCCGAGCAGCGACTCGGTCACGCCGCTTCCTCTGTGGAATCAGCCCAACTGCCGTACACACGCTCAGTGTTTGCAGCGAGACGCGCGCACGTGTCTTCGAGCGACTCGTCGAGCGTCTCAGCGATTCTGCGCACCGTGTGGGGCATGAGGTAGGGAGCATTAGGCCTGCCCCGAAGTGGCTCTGGAGTGAGGAATGGCGCGTCGGTCTCCACGAGCACGAGCTCTGGGCGAGCGACGGCGAGCGCCTCACGCAGCACCGGCGCGTTCTTGAACGTCATCGTGCCCGCAAACGACATGTACCAGCCGCGCTCGTTGCAGATGCGCGCGAGGCCTGCGTCTCCTGAGAAGCAGTGGAACACCGTGCGCTCTGGAGCGCCGACCCGAAGCAGCGTCGCGACAACCTCGTCGTGTGCATCACGGTCGTGAATCTGCAGAGCGATATTGTTCGCCTTCGCGATCTCGATGTGCGTCTCGAAGGACTCGATCTGCGCATCGCGGCCATCTTCGCCCGTACGGAAGAAGTCGAGCCCTGTCTCCCCCACAGCGCGCACCCGTGGCTCTGCCGCGAGTCGCGAGATCTCTGACAGGTGCGAGCTCAGCTTGCCTTCGGCGAACAGCCTGGGAGCCTCGTTCGGGTGCAGCGCGACCGCAGCAAGCACGCGCGAATCGTGAGCCGCAAGCTGCGCGCCCCACCTGCTGGTTTCAAGGTCGGTGCCTACCTGCACGACCCCTCGCACGCCGACCGCCTCTGCGCGGTTCAAGGAATCCACTGGGTCGAGCTGATCCACCCCGTCTTCGAACTCGAGGTGTGTGTGGTTGTCGTACACCGCGATTGGCAGTGGATCGGGTGCCTGCGGCCTGGTGAGGTCGCGCTTCTGTTCGCCGGGTGCGCCATCAACCGCACTGCGTCTGCGAAGGCCTCCCGCGGGCGCTGCACTCACTTCGTATCGCCCTCATTCTCAATGCGCGGGAAGAGCACGGCGAGCGGCTGCAGCTGAGTTCCCGCAACGAGCCGACCCCAGATGCCAGCCTCGCGCAGCGGCTGATCCGCAAGTACGCCGAGAGTGGATTCCGCGCCGAGTGCGGCCCAGAGCTTTGCTGTCGCCTCGGGAATGACCGGATGCAGCAGCTCTGCGAGTGCACGCAACCCTTCTGTCGCCGTGTAGAGCACCGTTCCGAGACGAGCACGCTTGGCCTCGTCTTTCGCGAGCACCCAGGGCTCCTGCTCGGTAATGTACCCGTTGAGTTCGTCGACGAGCTCCCATATGGCCGCGATGGCGTCGTGGATCGCGAAGGCACTCATCTTCTTATCGGCAGTCGCCGCCGCGCGCTCTGCGAGTTCGCGAATCGCTGCGTCGGCAGGCTCTTCCGCGCCCGCTTCTGGCACGCGACCCTCGAAGTACTTCGCATTCATCGCAAGCACGCGGCTCGCGAGATTGCCGAAGCCGTTCGCGAGCTCAGCCTGATACCTCGCCGCGAGGTCCTCCCAGCTAAATGAGCCGTCATGCCCAAACGAGATCGCGCGCATGAAGTAGTAGCGGAACGCGTCTGCTCCGAAGGTGTCGGTAATCTCGTTCGGGGCAATACCCGTGAGCTTCGACTTCGACATCTTCTCGCCGCCAACGAGCAACCACCCGTGTGCGTACACGCTCTCTGGTACCTCAAGGCCAGCGGCCATGAGCATCGCGGGCCAGATGACGGCGTGGAAGCGCAGAATGTCTTTGCCGACGATGTGCACACCCGGCCAGCGGCGCTCAAACTCGGCTTCATCTGCGCCGTAGCCGGTCGCCGTGACGTAGTTGAGTAGTGCGTCGAACCACACATAGGTGACGTGCGACGAATCCCACGGAATGGGAATGCCCCAGTCAAACGAGGTGCGCGAAATCGACAGGTCTTCGAGTCCCTGCTGCACGAACGCCACGACCTCATTGCGCGCGCTCGAAGGCTGCACAAAATCAGGGCGGTCCTCGTAGAGCTTGAGCAGTCGCTCCTGAAACGCGCTCATGCGGAAGAAGTAGTTCTTCTCTTGCAGCAGCTCGAGTGGCTTCGAGTGGATCGCACAGACCTTCTCACCCTCGAACGCCCCGGTCCCGTCGACGATCTCGCTCTTCGGTTTGAACTCCTCGCACCCGACACAGTAGAGCGCTTCAAACTCGCCGGCGTACACGTGACCGTCGTCGTAGAGCTTCTGCAAGAACTTCGCGACGCCCTCTTCATGGCGCTGCTCAGTCGTACGAATGAAGTCATCGTTCGAGATGTTGATCGTGTTTAGCAGCGGCTTCCATGCGGTCTCCACCAGGCGGTCCGCCCACTCTTTCGGCTCAACGCCGTTCGCGGTCGCAGTGCGCAGAATCTTCTGACCGTGCTCATCGGTGCCGGTGAGGAACCAGGTGTCGTCGCCGGACTGGCGATGCCAGCGTGCGAGCACGTCTGCCGCTACCTCGGTGTATGCGTGGCCAATATGGGGCGCGTCATTCACATAAAAAATCGGCGTAGTAATAAAGAACGAAGAGGGCTGTGCCATGGCTCCCATTCTATTGCCCACGCGAGCACCAATCTGCCGTGTTACCCGGCCACCTCGATCACGGGCTCGTGATGCACCGGAAAATTCACCGATCGCGCAATGAAGCACACCTTGTAGGCCTCGGCGTGCGCCGACATCGCAGCTTCGACCATGGATGCGTCTTGCACCGTGACTACCGGGTGCAGCGTGACCTCAGTGAACGCCCCACCGAGGCCCTCCTGTTTCATCGTGCCGATGGCCTCATCGCGATAGGCGGTCACGACAACGCCTGACTTCAACGCCATGTGGAGGTACGACAGCATGTGGCACTGAGCGAGCGCCGTCACGAGCAACTCTTCGGGGTTCCACCTGTCACGGTCGCCGTGAAATGTTGGATCCGCGGATCCCTCAAGCGCTGCCTTGCCCTCGGCTCGAATGAGTAACTCGCGCCCGTACTCCCGGTACCCGCTCGTGCCGGTGCCACGGTTTCCGGCCCACTCGACCTCGACGCGGTATTCGTGCTCGTCTTTCATACCTGCAGTCTATGGCTGCGCCCCACAGGAGTAGGCTGGGCGTATGAGTGCAGACACACTGGAAGCAGTTATTACGCAGGAACGCAAGGTCGTCACGGAGATCCCTGGCCCGAAGTCTCGGGAGATCCACGAGCGACGCAAGGCGGTCATTCCTCCCGGTGTCGGCACGGTATTTCCCATCTATGTGGATCGGGCGCACGACTCAATCGTCGTCGACGTCGACGGCAACCAGCTCATCGACGTCTGCGGCGGCATCGGAGTCATGACGATCGGCCACACCGACGAGGCGGTGCTCGACGCAGCGCGCGAGCAAATGGGCAAGGTGACGCACACGCTGTTCACCATGAACGCCTATGAGCCGTATGTGCGCGTGGCAGAGCTTCTTGCTGAGGCAGTCCCGAGCGACGAGACATACAAGACGCTCCTCATGAACTCGGGGGCGGAGGCGGTCGAGAACGGCGTGAAGATCGCGCGCAAGTACACCGGCCGCCCCGGCGTCGCGGTGCTCGAGTGCGCCTACCACGGTCGTACGATGCTCACGAGCAGCATGAACCACAAGGGCGCTCCATACGCCTACGGGTACGGTCCACGTGCCGGAGACATCTACCGCGCACCAAACTCATATCCATTGCACGATGGACTCTCGGGCGAGGAAGCAGCGAAGCGCACGATTGCCCACCTCGAAAAGACCGCGGGTGCGGGCGACCTTGCCTGCCTCATCGTCGAGCCGATCCAGGGCGAGGGCGGATTCGTCGTACCCGCCGAGGGCTATCTCCCCGCGCTGTATGCCTGGTGTAAAGAGAACGGCATCGTCTTCATCGCCGATGAGGTTCAGGCAGGCATGGCCCGCACCGGAACGATGTTCTCGATCGAGCAGTTCGGCGTCAAGCCCGACATGGTGCTGAGCGCGAAGGGAATCGCAGGCGGCTTCCCCCTCTCGGGTGTCACCGGTCGCGCAGACATCATGGACAAGTCGCTTCCCGGCGGCTTGGGCGGTACGTTCAGCGGCAACCCTGTATCGTGCGCTGCGGCAATCGCCGTGTTCGAGCAGATCGAATCGCTCGACCTTCGTGGCGAGGCAAAGCGCATCGAACGCGTCTTTGGTGATGGCCTGCGTGAGCTTCAGTCTGAGTTTGATGCGATCGCAGAGGTTCGCGGTAGGGGCGCAATGCTCGCGATCGAGATCACGAAGCGCGGTACGCTTGAACCCGATGCGGCTCGTGTGCAGGCAATCATCGACTACGCGGGCAAGAACGGCGTGATTCTGCTCGCGGCTGGCCTGTACAACCAGGTGATCCGCTTCCTGCCGTCGCTCAAGATGACAGATGCACTTATCGAAGATGTGCTCAGCGTGCTTCGCGAGGCGTTTTCCGCGACCGCCTAGTTCGAAGCTGCTTCGGATTCCGACGGCTCGGGCGCTTCTTGCGCAGCGTCGGAACCCGAAGCTTCATCATCTGAGGCGCCTTCAGACAAAGAATCCTCAACCTCTGAAATATCGAGGGCTACCCCCGACTGAGTGAGACTCCCGGTATCGATCACGTCACCCACAGCGTGCACGTCGATCACAATCACCGTAACGTTGTCGCGCCCCGCGTTACCGAGTGCCTGCTCCACGAGCGTGCGTGCTGCGCGTTCAGCGGTTGGTTGCGTCGAAAGGAAATACTGGATCCCGATGTCCGTGAGCTCTTTGGTGAGACCATCGGAGCAAATCAGCAGACGCTGGCCCGGGATCAGTGCTAGCGTCGTGTGGTCTGGAATCGGGGTCTCCCCGAGCCCAACAGCGCGCGTAATCACATTCGCGTGCGGGTGCACCTCGGCCTCTTCTTCAGTGATCGCACCAGTATCGATGAGGTGTTGCACGACCGAGTGATCCACCGTGATTTGACTGAGTGCACCCTTGAAATACTGATACACGCGAGAGTCGCCAATGTTGAAGACTTTCCAGACCGGCGCATCGCCCTCCGAACTGATGACCACCCCGGTCACGGTCGTCCCGGCGCCAAGCTCGGTGTCACCCGCGTCGATCTCGATGTCGTCAACTGCCTGAGTGAGTAACTCGAGGATGTCAGTGTCGGTGACCTTCAGGTCGCCTGCGAGTTCATTCAACCGGCGCACCACAGCGGCGGATGCTACCTCCCCCGCCGAGTGGCCTCCCATTCCGTCGGCTACGGCAAAGACTGGGGGTACAGTGAGGAAGCTGTCTTGATTCGCGTCGCGACGAATACCCACATCGGTGATGCCGAACCACGACAATTCAATGTCGGGCTCACCGCCCTCAGTGAACGCCAAGTGCCGACGCGAGGCGTTCTCGCCATGAACGGTCACTTTTTTGTCTCCTGCACCCACATATCCTATCGGCTTACGGCAGGTGCGCCCTGTGTAGTGGTGAGCCGGAGGGTGTGTGGATCGTCTCCGATAGAGAGGTCAAGGTTATGTTCGAGCGCCCAATCGACCAACTCATCGCGGCCGGTGATGCTTGGAGACGACAGCGCAAGCCTCCGCACCAGGTCGCCCTTGGCCGCCTTGTTGAAGTGATTCAGCGCGCGCACTTCACCGTGAGCATCGCGCGTCACCACCTCAACTACGTCATACGCGCTTGCCCCAAGATCTTCAACCGGCGCGAGCGCTGCGTAGTCCTTCGACCTCAGATCGAGCACATACGGGCGGCCTTCGAGTACGCCTGCGTGCACGGGAGCCCAGAGTTTCGCAAGTGCAGATTTGAGCTCTGGCAGGCGCGATGAGGCAGAGAGCCGGTACGCCGGAATCTCGTCCCCTGCGCTGCACAGCCCGAACAGCGCCGACTGTATTGCGACGTGGTGATACACCCACTGACGCTCGAGATCCGTGAGGCTCTCCACATCGAGCGCGTCATACAAGACACCGGTGTAGCGTTCGATCGCCGCAGAGGCGCCGCTCGTGTCAAGCTGCAGGTTGTGCTCTCGCAGGTCTCTGTTCTTCACTCCAAGCTTCAACGCCTTCACAGCGGCCTGCTCGTCACGGCTCACCGCAACGAGGGCCTCACGCACCCGCTCGCGAGTAGCCCCGAGCGTGGTTGCACGTGAAAGGTGCGATAACGCAAACTGCTGCCGCCCTCCGAAACGCTTGGTTTCAGAGGGCGGCAGCAGAACGAGCATTGCGCGGTTCAGAACAGAGCCTGGTTAGGAAACGAGAACCGCTTCGCCAGCGACGATCGTGACCGCATCGTGGTCGACGGACAAGAATCCGTCTTCCGCGTTGACGGTAACCTTCTCGCCGCCTGCAGTGGTCACGCGAACCTCACCCTGGGCGAGAATCGCGAGTACTGGCTGGTGGCCGGCGAGAATACCGATCTGTCCCTCGAGCGTATTCGCGATGACCTGGGTGGCCTCGCCAGCCCAGATCTCGCTCGTTGCCGAAACAACCTTGACGTTGAGCGCCATGATTTAGGCCATGTCCTTCTGCATCTGAGCCCACTTCTCTTCGACATCGGAGATTCCGCCGACGTTGAAGAATGCCTGCTCTGCGACGTGGTCGAAGTCGCCGCGTGCGATCGCGTCGAACGACTCGATGGTCTCCTTGAGCGGAACCGTCGAACCCTCAACACCGGTGAACTTCTTCGCCATGTAGGTGTTCTGCGAGAGGAACTGCTGGATACG
>JBEBUJ010000057.1:0-15767 GCA_040393365.1 Leucobacter denitrificans | reverse complement strand
ATCATGCAGAAGCTCGACCACGTCGATGCCGCGTCGCTCAAGAGCGACATCCCCGAATTCCGCGCAGGCGACACCGTCAAGGTGCACGTGAACATCGTTGAGGGCAACCGCTCGCGTGTCCAGGTGTTCCAGGGCGTTGTGATCTCGCGTCATGGAGAAGGTGTCCGCGAGACGTTCACTGTTCGTAAGATCAGCTTCCAGGTTGGTGTGGAGCGTAAGTTCCCGGTTCACTCTCCTGCCATCGACAAGATCGAGGTTGTTTCTCGTGGCGACGTTCGCCGTGCGAAGCTGTACTACCTGCGCGGTCTCACCGGCAAGAAGGCCAAGATCAAGGAGAAGCGCGACGCATAGTCGGCTGAATTAGATATACGCTCAGGCTCCCACCTCATTCAGGCTGGGGGCCTGAGTTGTCTGTACTGTTAGAAATGCACTGCGCGAGAACAGTGCGAAGTTTTCACGAAGGATGAGGTCACAAGGCCAATGAGCGAGACAGCCAAGCAACGAAGCGGTGGCATCGTGAGATTCTTGCGAGACCTCATCATAATTCTCGTTGTCGCGTTTCTCGTCTCGTTTCTGCTCAAGACATTTCTCGTGCGTAGCTTCTACATTCCTTCGCAGTCGATGGAGATGACGCTGCAGGTGAACGACCGAATACTCGTGAACCAGTTGGTGCCCGATGTGGTTGACGTGGAGCGCGGCGACATCGTGGTCTTCCAGGATCCAGGCGGATGGCTGTATCCGAAAGCGAACCCGGTAACGCCTGGCCCTCTCGGGTCGGTGTTGCAGGCTGTTGGTCTCGCGGCCGATACGAGCCACGAATATGTTGTGAAACGTGTGATCGGTATCGGGGGAGACCAGGTCACCTGCTGTGATGCGGACGGTCGCATTCAGGTGAACGGCGTGCCGCTCGATGAGCCATACATTGTGATACCTCCGGGGGAATCGAAGGCGTCGGCAATCGATTTCGATGTTACGGTTCCCGAGGGGTCGGTGTGGGTGCTCGGTGACAACCGCTATTCGAGCAAGGATTCGAGGTACAACCAGGATCAGCCAGGCAAGGGCTTCGTGCCCGAATCTGAGATCGTTGGTCGCGCTTTCGTGTTGAATTGGCCGCTTGAGCGTTTCGGGATCTTGAGCCGACCAGATTCGACCTTCACCGGGGTTGATGAGGCGCGTGAGGGCTGAAGATTCGAGCAAGGACCCGACGCTCGATATCGAGCGTGCGTATTTCGCGCAGGGCGTCGAACTTGTCATTGGAATTGACGAGGTCGGCCGAGGAGCAATTGCCGGGCCGGTAGCAGTTGGGGTGCACGCAGTAGTCGCAGACGTGATGGAGTTTCCGATCGGGCTTCGGGATTCGAAGTTGCTCAGCGAGAAACGACGTGAGAGCCTTGCTCCGCTGGTGGCGCAATGGGGGGCGGGCGCCGTGGGGTTTGCCGCCGCGGAAGAAATCGATGCCAATGGGATCACCGCGATGCTCGGTGCTGCCGCGCGGCGAGCGCTGCTCGAGTTGCATCGCTTGGGAACCCGGGTGGATCGTGCGCTGATCTTGCTCGACGGTGCACATGATTGGCTGACTCCCGTGCTGCGATCTCCGTTGAACGTAGTGACCAAAGTCGGGGCGGATCGCGCGTGTGCTAGCGTCGCGGCAGCTTCGGTGCGCGCAAAGGTGGAGCGCGACGCTGTCATGCGTGAGGCGGATATCAGCCACCCGCACTACGCCTGGGCCTCAAACAAGGGGTATGGTGCGGCGGCTCACTATGCGGGCATCGAACTGCACGGCGTCACTGACTTTCATCGAAAGACCTGGGTCAAAGCGGTTCGGAAGAGCTAGTAGAGCCACGTCGCCGCGAAGCCGGGGAACATCTGCCGCAACCGGTAGGGTAGAACCCGTGAATACGCGCTCGCTCTCTTCTAGCGCCCCAATTGGGGTGTTTGATTCGGGCGTCGGCGGTCTCACTGTCGCGCGAGCGATACGGGACCAGCTTCCGAACGAGTCGATTCTGTACGTTGCCGACTCGGCGCACAATCCATATGGGCCGAGGCCCATCGCCGAGGTGCGTCGTCTCGCACTTGAAGTGCTTGACGGTCTTGTTGACCAGGGTGTCAAGATGCTCGTGATCGCCTGCAATACGGCTTCGGCGGCAGTACTCAGGGATGCCTACGAACGGTATAACGTGCCGGTGGTCGAGGTGATCGGCCCGACCGTGCGAAGTGCGCTCGCGATTACGCGCAACGGGCGAGTCGGACTCATTGGTACCGCAGGCACTATTCAATCGAGGGCTTATGACGATCTCTTCGCCGTGCGCGCAGACGTAAAGCTCAGTTCACAGGCGTGTCCGCGCTTCGTCGAGCTTGTCGAAGCCGGGAAGACGAGCGGTGAAGAGACCTTGCGGGTTGCGGAGGAGTACTTGCGCCCGCTCATTGAGCAGCGCATTGACACGCTCGTGCTCGGTTGCACCCACTATCCGTTCCTGCGCGGAGCACTGCGGCAGATCGTCGGCCCAGACGTCGCGCTCGTGGCGAGCGACATCGAAACCGCGAACAGCGTGTTTGAAGTGCTCACCGAGCAGGGTCTCCTTCGCCCGAATGATGCTGGAGAACCCACGATCCGCTACGAGACTACGGGACAAGACAATGACGAGTTCATGCGGCTCGCCCGCAGAATGCTCGGCATCGGCATTGACTCTATCGATCCAGTGCCTACCGGCGCAATTACGCTGCCGCACAACGACTCTCAACTTCTGGAGGAAGCATGACCGACCACACACGCGTAGATGGACGCAGCCCGAACGATATGCGTGAAGTCACGGTCGAGCGTGGTTGGAGCACGCAGGCTGAGGGCAGCGCGCTCATTTCGTTCGGCAACACACGCGTACTGTGCACTGCCTCATTCACGCCGGGTGTTCCGCGTTGGCTCATGGGCAAGGGGACGGGCTGGGTGACCGCTGAGTATTCGATGCTTCCGCGATCCACCAACGAACGCATGCAGCGCGAGTCAGTGCGCGGCAAGATCGGCGGTCGCACGCATGAAATCTCTCGCCTCATTGGCCGCAGTCTCCGGGCGATCATTGACACCAAGGCCCTCGGCGAAAACACGATTGTTATTGACTGCGACGTTATTCAGGCCGATGGTGGAACACGCACGGCTTCAATCACCGGTGCCTACGTGGCACTTGCCGATGCGATCGAGTGGGCGCGAGCACAGGGCCACATCGCAAAGAATTCGAAGCCACTCACCGACAGCGTCGCCGCGGTTTCTGTGGGGATCGTTGACGGCGTGCCGATGAGCGACCTCGCCTATACCGAGGATTCGAACGCTGAAACTGACATGAACGTTGTGGTGACAGGCTCTGGAGACTTCGTTGAGGTGCAGGGCACCGCAGAGGGCACGCCATTCACGCGCGCCGAACTCGATGCCCTGCTCGATCTCGCGCTCGCAAGCACGCAAGAGCTTGCCGAGAAGCAGGCAGCGGTGCTGGCTCGATAGCCATTTAACAGGGGAATGATGAATATTAAACTCGTACTTGCTTCACACAACTCGCACAAACTCGACGAGTTGCGGCGCGTTCTTGAGCCGCTCGTGCCCGGCATCGACCTTGTAGGTTATGACGGCCCCGAGCCTGTGGAAGATGGCCTGAGCTTTGAAGAGAACGCGTTGATCAAAGCGCGGGCTGCCGCAGCACACACCGGTCTTCCCGCACTGGCCGACGATTCGGGCATTACCGTCAGCGTCTTGGGTGGGAGCCCCGGGATATTCTCAGCACGCTGGGGAGGACACGCGCGGAACGACCAGGCGAACGTGCAACTCTTGCTTGATCAGCTCTCTGACATCGCTGAAGAGCATCGGTCAGCCGGATTTGTATGCGCTGCGGCGCTTGTGCTTCCCACGGGTGAAGAAGTGTGCGAACTCGGAGTGTGGGAGGGCGAGGTGCTCACCGAGCCGATTGGCGACAATGGGTTTGGGTATGACCCTATCTTCCGGCCCGCGGGCGAGCGCCGATCCGCCGCTGAAATGCGCCCCGAGGAGAAAAACCTGGTCTCGCATCGCACTCGAGCGTTCACCGAACTTGCGCCAGCGATTCAGCGACTCCTCGGCTCTGCCGCGGAGGAGTATTCGCGAGAATAGCAAGCGCGAAGTACGATCGAGCAACTGAACCGAAGGGATTGCGGCGATGACGGAGCATTCGGGCGGGCTTGTGCGACCCGCGGTTACTGAGCATGACGCGGTTACGATTGCCCACAAGTGCTACGGTCTCGAGGTTGCCGCGAGCGAGCTCGGGAGCAACCAAGACCGCAATTTCTTACTCGAAGAACGATCAGGGAAGAAGTACGTGCTTCGCGTTGATAACGACGCGTTTCCTGAGTCGGCTCGCGAAGCCCAGCACGCCGCGATCGAGGCCTACCGCGCCGCCAATGTGCCCGTTGCTTCGGTCTTGCCCTCACAGTTTCCCTCGGGCACGTTGCCCGAGACTGGCGCGTTGACGGCGCGGTGGAAAGGGTTCGCGGTTCGCCTGAACGAGTTTGTTGACGGTCCGTCACTCGTCGATGCCGGGTATCTCGCACCGGTTGTGCTGCGTGAATTCGGCTCGCTCGCGGCTCGCTCGGTGCAGGCGCTTGCAAGGCTCAACCATCCCGGGCTTGATCGCGAGCACATGTGGGATATGCGCGTGGCGGCGGAGCAGACGATTCGATTGAGCGGGGCCATCTCTAATGCCGAACTGCGCGAGCGCGTGCAAGAGGCAGTGGCCGAGGCCGACACCCTGCTCGCACTCGTTGCGGCTCAGCTTCCGGTGCAAGCGATCCACGGAGATCTCACCGATGACAATGTGATCGGCAGCTACGGCGACGACGCGCGGCTGCATCCACATACTGTGCTCGACCTGGGAGATCTCTCGTATGGCTGGCGCGTCGCAGAACTCGCAGTGACCGTGTCCTCGATGTTGCATCACGACGAGACGAGGCCGCTCAGGGTACTCGACACGATTTCGGCATTCCACGAGCGAGCACCGCTGACACAGGCCGAAGCTCGAGCCCTCTGGCCACTTGTGGTGCTTCGCGCATCACTGCTCGTCGCGAGCGGATGGCGGCAGCTCGAGATTGACGGTGATAATGCCTATGCGCGAGAGCGGATCGCGGGAGAACAGGCAATTTTTGACGCCTCCAGACGGTACTCGGTCGTTGAAATGACCGAGCAGGTGCTCTCGAGGCTCGGGATGCTCGGCGACGTGGGGGAAGACGGTGGCGTACGGCTGAGTGCGACGCATCCGCATACTGAGCAGCAGAGTGCAGTGCCGCTGAGTGCCCTGCTCCCGGCTCTCGCGGGCAGTGTTGCCGTGCTCGATCCAGGTATTGAGTCCGTCGAACTCGACGGAGGAGCATGGCTCGGGGACGACCCTGAGCGCGAGTTGATTGCGGCAGCCTTCTCACAGGGGCATGCTGCCGCGGTGTTGCCGTACGGTGTCTATCGCCTCACGCGGACTCGGATCAATGCGGCAGACGCGGCGGCAACGTGGCCGATCGAGACCGAAATCTGGGTGGATCGCCGTGGCCTGAGCGCCACGCACGCAGAGACCGGTGCGGGAACGGTGCTTGAAGTATGTGCGCCGGCAACCGGAACCATTCTGGCAGCCGATGAAGCGTCGGTGCGGATCGAACTCGCGCCGGGGTGGACCATGACAATCGCTGGATTTAGCCCGAACGTCGCGACGGGTACGGTGTGTGCCACGGGTGAGCGGATTGGCACACTCGAGCGCGGAGACACATCTCGTTCGCTGCGTGTCGGGATCCACAGGGGAGACGCGCCCCAGGTAGCGAGCTACGCTGGCAGGGCTGCCTTGGTGTCGCCAGAGCGCGTGCGCGCGTGGAACCGGATGACACGGGACCCTGCGAGACTGCTCGGGCTCGAGTCGCTCGCGCAGCGCGACGAATCTGACGACGAGCTTAAGCGGCGTGAGCGCGCGTTCGCGAGTGCGCAGGAGCGCTACTACGAGCATCCGATGCAGGTGCAGCGCGGTTGGCGACAACACCTCGTCGACACGACCGGGCGCGCCTATGTCGACATGGTGAACAATGTGAGCGGGCTCGGGCACGGTCACCCAGGAGTGGCCGACGCGGTGAACCGCCAGATACGTCTCCTGAATACCAACTCCAGGTTTCTGTATCGAGAACTCGCCGAATACAGTGAGCGGCTGCTCGCGCTGCTGCCCGAGGAGTCGGGGCTCGACACGGTGCTGCTCGTGAACAGCGGGTCGGAGGCGGTAGATCTTGCGCTTCGACTGGCGCAGGCGGCAACGGGTCGACGTACGATCGTCGCCTTGCGGGAGGCATACCACGGGTGGACAATGGCGAGTGATGCCGTGACGACAAGCGCCTACGACAACCCGAACGCGCTCGCAAGCAGACCCGACTGGATACACATCGCCGACGTGCCGAACCGCTTCCGGGGAACCTACCGCGGCGAGGGCACTGACCTGTCGGTCGGCGCGCAGTACGCGGCGGATCTCGGTACCGATCTCCATACACTCGCCACGGAGGGCCGTGAAGTCGCCGGGTTCATTTGCGAGTCGGTGCTCGGCAATGCGGGTGGCGTGATGTTGCCGGGTGGATACCTCGCAGACGTCTACGCTCGGGTGCGCTCAGCCGGTGGGCTCTGCATCGCCGACGAGGTGCAGGTCGGGTTTGGGCGCATGGGCTCGAGCTTCTGGGGCTTCGAGCAGTCGGGAGTCACACCCGACATCATTACGATCGCGAAGCCAATGGGCAACGGGTTTCCGATCGGTGGCGTCATCACGTCGAAACGCATCGCCGATGCACTGAGCGATCAGGGCCAATTCTTCTCCTCGGCAGGTGGTAACCCACTCTCATGCAGGGTAGGCCTTGCAGTACTCGACGCGATGGAGGAGGAGAGTCTGCAGGAGAACGCGCAGGTGATCGGGGCGAGACTCATCGCGGGCTTTACAGATCTTGCTGAGAGACACGACATCATCGGACCAATTCACGGTGAGGGTCTCTACCTCGGTGTCGAGCTCGTTCGCGATCGCGCAACGATGGAGCCTGCAACGCACGAAGCTGCGGCGATCTGTGAGCGTTTGAAAGATCTTGGTGTCGTGGTGCTCACGACATCGGAGCGCTCCAATGTGCTCAAGGTCAAACCTCCACTGTGTTTGACGGCGGAGAGCGCAGATTTTGTTGTCGAGCAGCTCGACACGGTGCTGAGCACAGGTTGGTAGCGCCCCATTCGTCGCTTACCGAAAGGTGCTAGCTGTTCGTGGTCACCCAGCTCGCGTTGTCCAGAGAGATGTCCCGAGTCATCTCGGTGAGAAACCGAATGACGACGTCGCGTTCTGCTGCCGAAAGGCGTGCCGCCGAGTGAAACCGCTGGGCGTGCTGTGCGCCCACGGTTTGCATGGCTGCTGCTCTCGATTCGGGGGTCACTTCGATTGCAAAGGCTCGGCGATCCACCGGGTGCACGTGCCGCACGATGTGCCCACCCTGCTCGAGACGGTTAAGCAGCTTGGTGGTCGACGCTGCCGAGATCTCGAGATGGTTCGCAATCATGCTCGGCGTGACGACCTCTTCGCGGTGCTTCGCAATGATGAGGTAATGCAGTGCACGCATATCGAGTGCGCTGAGGCCCATGTATCGCTGCGAAGCATCTGAGATCCGCTGCTCCTCCTCGCGAAGTGCTGAGAGCGCCTTCATGAGTGTGTCGATTTGCGTGATCTCGAGGTGGCTGAGGCCGTCTCGATTGACGAGTTCGCTCTTGGGGTCGCTCGCATCGACCTCGTACAAGCGGCCCGAGATCGGATCTTCGCCGTGCGGCGTTTGATCATGAGCGATCATGATGCAATCCTATGGTTTTCGACACGCTCATTCAGGTATTATCTCAGAGTAAATTATATACTTTTGGATAATAACTAAGATCCGCTCAGATGGAGGCACTCGATCATGGCAGAAGCAACGGTGCAAGAATCACATCGAAGCCGTGTTCCCACATGGCTTCGAGTGATGATTCCGGCCATACTCATTCTCGTGTGGCTCACCGCCGCGGGAATTGGCGGCCCGTACTTCGGCAAAGTGAGCGAAGTGTCGTCGAACGACCAGACGTCGTACCTGCCAGAGTCGGCTGACGCCACGCAGGTGCAGCAATTGCTCGGTGAGTTCAACGACAGTGACGCGATTCCGGCAGTGCTGGTGTTCACGAGCGAGAAAGAACTGTCTGATGCCCAGATCAATGACATTGCCGATGCGATCGCGGCGCTTCCCGAAATAGAGGGCGTTACAGGAGATATCTCGCCACCGATCCCGTCTGACGATGGACGCGCACTTGAGGCCTTTGTGCCAATCGACAGCGGAGCGGATATCGGCGAAGTCATAGGCGCTGTCTCTCAGCAACTCACCGATGCGATGCCAGAAGGGGTCGAGAGTTTTGTCACCGGGCCAGCCGGGTTCTCGGCGGATCTCATAGAAGCATTCGCCGGAATCGACGGACTCCTCCTCGGCGTCGCCCTCCTCGCGGTATTCATCATCTTGATCCTCGTCTACCGCTCGTTCTTGCTGCCGATTGCCGTGCTCTCAACGAGCATGTTTGCACTCTGCGTCGCGCTCCTCACAGTGTGGTGGCTCGCAAAAGCTGAATTGGTGCTCTTGAGCGGCCAAACGCAGGGCATCCTGTTCATTCTCGTTATCGGCGCGGCAACAGACTACTCACTGCTCTACGTTGCGAGATACCGTGAGCAACTGCGGGTGCACCAAGACAAATGGATCGCGACACTTGGTGCGCTCAAGGGCTCATTCGAGCCGATTCTTGCGTCTGGCGGCACGGTTATCGTCGGGCTCATGTGTCTCTTGCTCAGCGATTTGAAGTCGAACAGTACGCTCGGTCCAGTGGCATCGATCGGCATTGTGTTTGCAATGCTCTCCGCGCTCACGTTGCTTCCGGCGATTTTGTACGCCTTTGGTCGCGCGGCATTCTGGCCAAGACGCCCGAAATTCGAACCGGAAGTCGTCTCAGCTGAGGCTGGTGTGCCTGGCTCTGGCCTCTGGCCGAAGATCGGGAGGCTTATTCGTCGCCACCCACGGGTCATCTGGGCAATCACCTGCGCGGCGCTGCTTGTCGGTGCAGCGGGCATTACGCAGTTGCAGGCGAACGGTGTCTCGCAGTCAGAACTTGTGCTCGGTTCTTCAGAAGCGAGAGACGGCCAGGTTGCGTTGGGTGAGCACTTTCCTGGTGGATCGGGAAGCCCCGTCTATGTTGTCGTAGCAGAAGGTGAACTCCAAACGGTCGCGAACAACCTGCTCGACAACGACGGGGTTGACGGCGTGTCGGTGGTGAGCAGGGATGCTCCTTCTGGGTCGGCCCCGATCTCGGAAGACGGCATCACTGCGTTTGGGCCTCCCGGAACCCCTGCGCCTGAACCGACCATCATCGATGGTCAAGTGATGCTGCAGGCAACGCTCGCCGATGCGGCTGACTCGGAAGCCGCAGAGTCTACCGTGCGTGAGCTGCGTGCAGGTTTTGCTGATATGCGAACCGACGCGCTTGTCGGAGGTGTTACTGCGACCGCAATTGACACGAACGACGCTTCGGTCCACGATCGAAACCTCATCATTCCCGTGGTGCTCGCCGTGATCCTCGTCATCCTCATGCTGCTTCTGCGCTCGATACTCGCGCCGATCCTGCTCGTACTCACGACCGTCATTTCATATGGCACGGCGCTCGGCGTCTCGGCTCTCGTCTTCAACGGGGTGTTTAATTTCCCAGGTGCTGACCCCGCGGTCCCGCTCTATGGTTTCGTGTTCCTCGTTGCGCTCGGAATTGACTACAACATCTTCCTGGCGACTCGCGTGCGGGAAGAATCGAAGCAGCATGGAACACGCGATGGCATTATTCGGGGACTGTCGGTGACCGGTGGTGTGATCACCTCCGCTGGGCTCGTGCTCGCGGCGACATTTGCCGCGCTCTCGGTGATTCCGATTCTGTTCCTCGTGCAGCTTGCTTTCATCGTTGCGTTCGGGGTTCTGCTCGATACGTTCCTCGTGCGAGCCTTCCTTGTTCCCGCGCTCATGTACGACATTGGGCCAGCGGTGTGGTGGCCGTCGAAGCTACGTCACCGTGAGCGCGAGCTCGAGCAGCACGAGACCAGCGACGGCGAGAAACACTAGACCCGCTGCAAGATCAAAGTAGGGTGTGGCCCGGCTAAACCACCGCTGGAAACCAGGCGTTGAGGTGAAGAGTGCGAAGAGCACAAACCACGCGAGCCCCAAGGCGGTGAGTGCGAGCACAATGAGTGCGCGATCAACCGGCGTCGCGTTACTCGGGAGCAGTTGGGAAAACAGGGCGGTAAAGAACAGCAATGCCTTCGGGTTTGAAATGTTCGTAATGAATCCGAGAGCGAGCGGCCGGCGGGAGGTTCGGGAGACCGCGGTGGCGAGGCGGTGAGGATTGCCCACTTTGAAGAGACTGATGCCGCTTCGGATGCTCTGAACTCCGATCCAGACAAGCACGGCAGACCCAAGTATCTGCAGTACCGGGATTGTTGCGGGAAAGGCTCGCATAAGTGCGGCGAGCCCGAGCACTGAGGCCGAGGTCCAGAGAAAATTCCCAATCATGATGCCGAGTGCGGCCAGCACTGCAGCACGTCGCTCGCGAATGCCGAGTCGGAGCAGGAGAAACGTGTCGGGGCCGGGAACAACGATTGCGATTGCAAACGTCGTGAGTAGCGTCGCCCAGCTCGCCGCTGTCATGGTGGTCTCGATCACTTACCTATGGTGCCAGATTCGGAGAGCCCTTTTCTGTTGGTTCGATACGATGCTTCACATGAGCGAAGAGACTACAGATGAGGCCATCGAGTTTGCGCACCAACTGTTCGATGCCGTACGCGCGGGGAACGCGGAGTTCGTACTGACTGCAATCGACCAGGGCGTGCCGATTGACCTCACCGACGCCAAGGGCAATACGCTGCTTATGCTTGCCGCGTATCACAGCCACGGCGAACTCGTTGCAGGCCTTGTCGACCGCGGCGCCGATATCAATCGTCTCAACGACAGGGGTCAGAGCCCGCTTGCCGGTGCCGTGTTCAAGCGCGCAGACGACGTGATTCGGGTGTTGCTCGCACACGGCGCCGACCCAGAAGCTGGATCGCCGACGGCTCGCGCAACCGCACGAATGTTCGGGATTGACCTAGTTGAACATATAAGTGAAGGCACAGGTGCCAAAGAGCACAACGAAGGCGGCGAAGCCGACTAGCGAAACCCAAGCCTTCGGTGGAACGTTCTCAGGCGAGCCGTCTTCGAACTCTGAGGTCTCGGTCTGAGAGTCCGACTGCTCATGAATTGTCACGCTGCCCTCACAATCGTTGAAATGTCGGAGACGAGTGCAATCGCGAGAACGAGGAAAATGACACCGATGAACGCGGTATACATCCAGCGATATTTGTGATCGCTTCGCCAAAATTGACGCAAGCTTGAGATCCCGGTGACCACTGCGATGACACTGAGCCCAATGCCGATAGGAGCCGAGACCATTCCCGAGAGCCCAATAATTGGCACTGCGATTGGGATGGCAAGGTAGGTAATAATGCAGCGGATGCCTGAAATGATCATCGCGATCTGCATATTGCGATGGGCTGATCGCTCTATCTTCTGAGTCTTCTTGACACTGTTCACCCGTAGCATCGCTCGCATGAAGCGGTCAGCTGCGGGTCGTGTCGGGGCATTCTCCGCAATACTCGGTGATAGTTCTTGAGTCTCACTCAATTCATCAACAGCGCTCATGCTTCTCCCGATCATCAGTCTGATATCGCCAGCGTACCAGGCGAATCTGTAGGCGTGAGTCAGTCATTCGGTGACGTCATATTACGGGGGAAGTTGACTGGTGCCTTCGGTTAATTAACCATGAGTTATGTCACCTATAAGACCCATGCGCTGTCGAGCGAGCGCACGATCCACTCACGAAGGAGTCACTGAATGACTGAGGTAGCTTTCTTTACGAGGCTGCTCGACGAAGCACCTGCCGAGGAACGCTATCGACTCGCGACGGAGCAAGTTCAACACGCCGAGCGGTTAGGGTTTGGCCGTGCATGGGTTGCTCAGCATCACTTTCGCGGCTCCGAAGGCGGGCTGCCGTCTCCGTTCGTGCTGCTCTCAAATGTAGCGGCAAAGACCTCGAAGATTCGCCTGGGCACCGCAGTGGTCACGTTGACGTTGGAGGATCCAGTTCGCGTGGCCGAGGATGCGGTCGTTGCTGATTTGCTCTCTGGCGGGCGCGTGGATCTGGGAATCGGGAGTGGGAGCAACCCGAGTTCGTTCATTCCCTTCGGGCTGCAAGCTACGAACAAAACCACCGACTACGAGCGAAAACTTGCCACGCTCATCACTGCGTTAGCCGGTGGCGACCTTGGGGCGGAGAACAGGCTGTATCCGGAGGCGGGAAGCCTCGACCAGCGCGTTTGGCAGGCGACGTTTAGTGCTAGCGGGGGAGAGCGGGCAGGAAGGTCTCGACACGGTCTGCTGCTCAGTCGCACGCAACCGAGGCCTCAAGAGCTGGACGGTGCGCCGCTTCACGAACTGCAGCTACCGATTATCGACGCCTATCGGCAGGCACTGCCTTCTGAGGTAGAACCCAAAATCACCGCATCTCGCACGGTGTTTGTGGCGGACGATCGAGCCGAGGCGCTGCGTTTTGCCGAGGCAGGATTGCGGAGGCACGCGAAGTTTTTCGGCGGATCGGCCGACAGCTCTCTTGAAGAACTCATTGCTCGCAGCGACACCCACTTGGGCACACCTGATGATGTGGCAGAGTCACTCGCACAGGATCGCACTCTCGATCATGCCGCGGAGATTGCGATTCAGGTCCATTCGGTTGACGCGCCGCATGAACACCTGCTTCGCTCGCTTGAACTCTTTGCGGATCAAGTCGCTCCGCATTTCGGGTGGGACACGCAGAGCGCAAAGAGCGCTGCTCGCTGAAGTCTAGGCGTAGAGTTCCGGACGCCGCTGCGCGAGCAGCAGCACCTCGTCATCGAGTTCGGCGCCTATCTCGAGGTTCACGGTAAATGATGCGCGCTCGGCACTGTCCAACTGCTTGAGCACCTCGCCGTCGGCGCTGATGGCTCGGCTGCCGCCACAGAAAGCGTGACCCGACTCGGTACCGACTCGGTTCGCGTACACGAGCGGTATCCGATTCTCGAGGGCGCGGGCGTGAGTCGCAATTTGATGATCGGCAAAATACGGCGACATGTTCGCCGATCCAGTGAGAAATACCTCGGCTCCCCGTAGCGCGAGAGTGCGTGCAACTTCCGGAAACTCGAGTTCGAAACAGTTAATGACCCCGACGCGTGTGTCGACGAGTGTAATCGGCTCGATGCTCTCGCCCGGCACAAACACCTCGCGTTCTGAGCCGAAGAGGTGTGTTTTGCGAATTGCGGGCAACACGGTCCCGTCGCGGTCGATGGCGGCGTAGGCGTTATAGGAGCCGATGGTCTCACCGCCAGCCCCGGTAGCGGGTTCAATGAATCCGAACAACACGCCGCGACCTGTCTCGCGGCAAACCTCAGCAAGGTGCTGGATGATTTCGTGGTCGAGGTCCACCTGCAATTCGTCGATGCGCTCGATCTGGTAGCCCGAGAGAAACAACTCGGGGAATACGACAACATACGCATCGCTCTCGCGCAGAACGCGTTCGATCGCTTGAGCGTTCGCCTGTAGGTCGCGTGGCGTGGGTGAATCTTGCACGACGGTCACTCGCAATTGAGGAGGGGTTGATCGCATGAGAGGGTCCTTTCCGAATCTCAGTCTCTATCATGCCATGCTGAATCGTTTCGATACCAGAGGTCAATATGCAATGAGCCGTAGAAGTTGAGGTTGCCAAAACGTTTCGAATCGGGGTATCGTTTTCGTACTTCGGTCGTGTCAACACCTGCGTGGACTCTTCGTACCCCGGTATCTACGCAACTTGCCCCGTGCCCGGTTGCACGCCCAGCGGCTGGCTGGCAAAACCGAACAGAATCATAGGAGTTTCGATGAATACTGCACCTCGCGTGATGAAGCGCGAATTTACGACGTTCTCTGCGTTGTCAGTGGCGTTTGCGTTTGTTTCACCTATTGTCGCGCTCTACAGCGTATTGGGCATTGGGCTCGCAACGTCGGGCCCCGCGTTCTTGTGGGGTGGCCTTATCTTGTATGCAGGTCAGCTCGTCGTGGTGTTGACGTTCGGTGTGCTGGCCTCAAAGTGGGCCGACTCCGGAGGCATCTATCAGTGGTCGCGGCGCTTGCTTGGCCACCGGTACGGTTGGTTCGCATCGTGGGTCTACATCTGCACACTGCTCATCACGTTGCCCGCTGTCGCATACGCTGGGGCGGTGATGATCCCGCCGATCTTTGGCATGTTCGACGTGAGCCCTGGGAACGTCACGTGGCTCTCGATCGGGCTGCTCCTACTCACCACGGTGGTGAATCTCGCGGGCCGAGTCTTCATCAAGATCCTGATGGTGGGAGTCATTGTTGCCGAGGCGGTAGGTTCGGTGGGCGTCGCAATTTGGCTGCTCTTCTTCGAGCGTCACCAATCTCTCGACTACATCTCACCAGCAAATCTCGCGAACTATGAGGGTGTGATCTTCATGACGCCGCTTGTGATGGCGATTGCGTTCTCGAGCTACTTCGCCATCGGTTTTGAAAGTGCGAGCTCGATAGCTGAAGAGGTAAAGCAGCCGAAGAAGGCCGTGCCACGTGCAATGCTCGTCGCGTTCTTCACGATCATGGCTATCGTCATGCTGAGTGCGGTTGCGTTCACGTTGGCCGTACCAAACGACGCGTTCCTGACGAATCCTGAGACTGCGGCAGACCCAGCGGTCGCGATCATGGCGATGGCCTTCCCCGAGCCTGTCTTCCGCGCGATTCTTGCGCTGTTTGTCGTCGCGTTTGCGGCGAGTCTCATGACGATCCAAATTACCGTGTCACGCCTCGTCTGGGCGACGGCACGCAATGGTGAACTGCCCTTTGCGCGCTCACTCATTCGTCTCTCAGGCGAGACCGGCCTTCCCCGCGTCGCCGTCATCGTGACCGCGGTGATCGCGATCTTGCTGTTCTTGCCGTTCCAGAGCGACAGCATACAGATGGCACTCATCTCGTTCTCATCGGTTGGGTTCTTCATCTCGTTCTTGTTCCCGATACTTGGGATTGCAATCGCCAGGTTCAAGGGAACCTGGAAAGACGACCCCTCGCTCTTCCTCGGTCGCGCGGGTCGCTATGTGAGTTTCATCGCTCTCGTCTGGCTGCTGTTCCAAATCGTGAACGTAGCCTGGCCGCGTGAGAGTGGTGCAGGTTGGGCGACCGATTGGTCGACAATCATTGGTGTTGCTGTCGTTGCAATCCTCGGCGTCGCTGTCGAGGCCTGGGTGCACCGCAAGCGCGTGCACGCTGCAACCACAGGTACCACGATCGTGATCTACGAGCGTGACGAGAGTGAAGACGACCTCGAAGAGGTATCATCTGTGCAGCGGTAGACGTGGAGCACGCATGATGACGAAGGCGGTGGGTGAAGAGCACTCGGGGGTTCCTCACCCACCGCCTTCGTTGCGCCGATCCATCCGTCGCTGCGGCCCGATCTTCCCCGCTATTCGCTGGCGCGCGTTGAGGAGCGTACGTGGAGCGAGGTAGATACGAGCTCGCGTCGCACTTCGCCTGTGCCTTCGATCTCACCCACGAGAAGGTCGACCGCGATCTCACCAAGCTGGCGAGGGTGGAGATCGAGGGCCGTGACCGAA
>JBEBUJ010000056.1:0-15866 GCA_040393365.1 Leucobacter denitrificans | reverse complement strand
CTTGCGAAGAGACGAGTGTGAAGGTAGGCGATGCTGAAGCCGCATTAGTAATCGCGACTTGGTGCACGGTGCCGGTGTCGTTACGCGAAAGCCCGATATTTCCGTTGCCGAACACCCACTGAGCACCAAACGTGGCTTTCAGTTGCGCGTACCCGGTGGCAAATGCGCTAACGTTTCCATCTGCGAGATTGATTCGGTAAGCATTGCCGTCTGAGTGGAACCCCCAAATGAATCCATCGATATAAACGATGTCAGACACGTTCGGCACTGTACGTGACAGCTTGATCGCCGGGGCTTGGGGTGTCGGTGCGGTGACATCGATCGCGTAGAGCACGTCGTTAACAGAAGATAGTCGCACGAAGAGGGTGTTCTCCTTGTCACCGGTACCAAACGTCCCCTGATTGTACGTCTGCCCACTGGCCTGCGTTGGCAGCCCAATCACCTGGCCGAGCGTCTCTACGGCCCCGTTGTTCCCCACCCGTATCAATTGATTCCGAAGATTCGCGTTGTTCTGATTCGAAGTTTCTTTGCGGATCCCGTAGATGTAGTTGTCGGCTGTGTTGTAGCCGATTGCGTTGTATGCGAATCCAGCGGTCTGACCAACGAGCTGAAATACATAGGCATCGCCAACCTGCTTGGCTATGTACAACCCGGTAGGGTCCATGTCTTGCGCGAGAAAAATTGTGGGAATCGAGGTGTCAAACGGTTCAGGAATGGCCATCGGCGCAAACATGGGTTCCAGGGTCTCGATATTCGCATCAGCGTCGGCATCAGTGACAATCACGCCAGCATTCGCTACATTCGACGGTACTCGTTGCCACTCCCCGACTGCATCGGTGAATCGATCCGCGAGATTGTTTCCGTCCGGCGCAATCGCATGAAAAGTGCCCGAAACTGAGATCTCGAGACTTGCTTCGCCAGACGCATCAGCGACTAAATCTGTGGCCGCAGTCGTGAACACGTACCTTGCCGTTCCTCCCGGTTCTAGGTCTCCCAAGGCAATTCCAGCACCAGCGTCGACTGTAACGGTTTCGCTCACTGACGAAACTGTACGCACATCTTTCATCGCGACGTTACCGGTGTTCGTGGCCGAGACGCGCCACGTAGTCGTTGCATCTGCGGATACCTCAGCGCTTGGCACCCACCCGGCTTCACCGGTACTCGCGAGCGGATCACATACCTCTGGTGCGTCACATACCTCAAGTGTGGTGGAGAGTTCAGGGTTCACAACAAATACTTCGATCTCAGCGTTGGAAATCACATCCCCGGAAACTGCACGCAACCCTGACGGTTCGGGGCCATGATTCACGAGGGCCGCATCAGCATCGGCGATTTGCCATCTCGCTTCAACAACCGTGGCTCCGGTGTTTTCGAGCGGAGTCACCGTGAGCGCTCCCCCGAGGTCCACACTCGGCGATCGTCCCTCAACGCCGACAAGCATCGCTGGTGTCTCCAGTGGCGTGCCACCCCATATCGCGAGCGAACCGCTGAGAGTGTCGCCTTGCAGCACGCGCAGCACACCATCGCTTGCAGGATCAGTCTCAGCCGTGAGAGCCGCTTGGCCGCCGATAGCTGCGCCCCCGTCTCCTTGCTCCCCCACGAATCGCTCACCAAACGCATACTCAACCGGCGCGGGCGTACCACGAACCGCTTCACCTGTCAGTGAGCCCGAGACCGCCAAGTCACCTACCGTCCAAGTCTCAGACACCTCAGCTCCTGCCGCAGCACGAGCGGCACCGGACTCGGCGACAGTGGGCAAGAGTCCTACTACGAGTGCGCCGCAAGCAATGGCAGCGGTCACCGGTAGCACCCGCCAACGCAGTACAAGAAGTGCCCGCCGCGCTCGAACACGCGGCCGCAATTGCGATCGATCACCCTGCATCATTCAGTTATCCTCAAACTTCACGGGACCCCTCGCTTGGGCTTGCATGTTGCTACCCTCGGTGCTCAATGACCCACGTCAGAGCACGAAATACGTACTGTTACAAGCTATGCGCAGCCGGGGTGTGAAGTACCGCCTAGTTCGCATTACGTACTCCATTCCGAATATTTCAGTACTCAATATGGTCAATTTCAGTAGTGTCTATGCCCGAATTACGTATGAGATTGACGATCCGCATGTTGCGAATGAATGTCACAAGTTACAGACACGTCTGCGAACAGCTGTCCAGAGTAGCGCCGCCACTGAAACGAACCCTGCTGCAACGAACCCACCGCCGCTCACCCATACCCACCACGTGCCGGTACCACCAGTTGCAGGCAACGTCATTGACCACGCGATCGTTGACAACGAGTCGATCGCGACTATCTCGCCACCCTTCGTCTCAAATTTCATGGTCTCGGCGGTAAACTCGTCAGATGTGATCGTTGGATCGCCCCAGAACGCGTAGTTCTCGGGCAATCCCGGTTGTGGATCTTCGAACATTTCGCAGGTATCGCCCGCCCACAGCGCAATACCATGGCCACTCGCAGGCGGCGCTTCTGGATCCGCAACATCGCGAGTGATCGTTGCGACAGCCTCGGTTTCCCCCTCTGGCACTGTCGCCGTCCAGTTCATAGTGCCCTGCTCTGTGCACACAATGGTGCCTGTGAAGGTCAGATCGACCGGCACCGTGTCAACCGTCGCCCACTGCAACCGCTTCACGAGGTCAACGTACGCGACAGTGCCTGCCGCTGTGATGACGTGGGAGTCGTCGTTGTTCATTGCAAACTCGTCGCCGACCGGCTCTTCCTCATTACCGAGCACCGAAGCGGTGTTCCTGATATCGGTCGTGGCGCCCGCAGAAACGACGGCGCTGATCTTGATCGTTCTCGTGCCCTGCGGTACGAGCTCACCGAACGTGCAAGTCACCGTTTGCTGGGTGAGGTTGCAGTCACCCCCGGCGTCATCGTCGATGACGATATCGGAAAGGCTGTCGGGCAATGTATCGGTGACGGTGAAGCCCGACGAGGTGCCGCGTGCGGGATTGCCGGAGTCGTCACCATTCTCGTTTGTCACGGTGATCTCGAAGTGTATGCGCTGATCGGGCAGACCGATGCTGTACGTCGCGGTTCCTGTCTTAGCGATCGAAAGGTCGACGGGTATTCCAGCGAAGTACGTACCGTCATTGTTCGTGGACGGAGGGCCCTCAGTCTCGGACACCAGTCTGAATGTCGGTTGGCTTGTCGTCGCATCCGGCACTTCTATTTGAAAGACCGTGCCGTCGCCGTTGCGCGAAATACCAACGTTTCCGTTCCCATACACCCATTGCGCCCCGAATGGGCTTGACGGGGTGTACAGCCTGGCGATCCCGGTCGAAAATACGTCGACGTGACCATTCTGCGGATCGATACGGTAGGCCTTTCCATCCGAATGAAAGCCCCATACGAATCCGTGGAGGAACACAATGTCTGCAACGTTCGGAACCTCTGCGTCGAGCGGAATCTGCGTCGCCTGCTGCGTTGTGACATCAATCGCATAGAGCCAGCGATCGGGAATTCCGCGACGCACGTACAGCGTCTCGGCATCGGCGCCAGTGCCAAAGGTGCCCTGGTTGTAATCGCGCACGGTTCCGTTGTATTTCACTGGCAAGTTCGCTACTTGATCGAGCGACTCGACGACTCCGCCCTTCCCGATTCTCACCAGTTCATTCGTCAAGCTTTCGTTGGTCTGGCTTGTGGTGCGCTTTCTGACACCGTAGATATAGTCATCGACTGTGTTGTAGCCGATTGCGTTGTATGCGAAACCTGCTGTGGATCCGACCGCTTCGAACACGTACTCGTCTCCGACGAGCTTGGTGATGTAGAGGTCTGTTGGGTTCAGGTCTTGCGCGAGAAATATGGTGGGGGCCGAGCTATCAAAGGGCTCAGGCAGGGCCACTGGGGCGAAGTCCGTCGTAGGCAGTGCGTCGAGCATCGTCGTCGCTTCTTCCAAGACGTCGGGCGGAGGTTCAGAGTGCACCTCAGCGTTCGCGGGCGCAATATTCACGGGCACCATCCCGAAGGCCAGCGCGCCGCACGCGATCGCGACCACGAGTGGAAGCGCTCGCGTGCGGGCCCTGACAAGCCTTCGCCGCATTCGTCGTTATCCTCCGAGGTAGTCGCGAATGCGTCTACGGTGAAGGATCAGCAACACCAGACCCGCAGCAGCAAGCCCCGCCGCCGAGAACAGGCTACCCGCAGCCCACACCCACCAGAGGCCCGTGCCACCGGCGACTGGGAGCACCATCGACCACGCGATCGTAGACAGCGACTGAATCGTCACGTTTCCCGTGGTCCTAAACGTCTTCGTATCTGTGTTGAACGCATCAGAACTGATTTCCGGGTCGCCCCAGAACGTGTATCCCGCAGGCAAGCTCGGGTGCGGATCTTCGAACACCTCACACGTGTCACCGTTCCACAGCGCGATCCCGTGGCCGTCCGCACCTGGCGCATCCGTATCTGGCACCGCACGAGTAATCGTGGCATTCGCCTGGTCACCGCCAGCTGGTATCGTCACCGACCAGTTGAGCGTACCTTGCGCCTCACACACAATGGTGCCCGTGAACGTCAACCCGACAGGCACCTCATCGACCACACCCCACTCCAACCGCTTTTCGAGGTCAAGGTACGAGTACCCGTTCAAAATGCCGAACGTCACCGTGGACGAGTTGTTCGTGGGCTTCGGATCATCAAACGACCCCGCGAGAGCGGTGCCCTTCACCGTCGCGGTATTCTGGAACGTGCCAGGAGGCACATCTCCCGCCTCCGTTACCACCGTGATCCGCACACTGCCCGCGGGCCCGATTATCGGCACATCAACGAGCACTTCGCGAGTGTCAGGATTGTACGTACCAACCGAGCCATCCACTGGCTCTGGACAGGTAGTAGCCCCACCCCCGAGCACCTCGCATTCTGCTCGTACAAAATCGACCTGTGTCGGCAACACATCTGTCACCAGCACGTGCGGTGCCGAATACGTTGTGAGCTGAGTCACCGTCAGGGTGAACGAGAGCTCATCGCCTGCCTGTGTTGGCGCTGTCGGGGCGTCCTTCGTGATCGTCATATCCACGCCACACTGCGGCAGCACACCTTGAAACGGCACGCCACTGAAGGTGGCATAACTCGAGTTATTCGTCGTCACGGGTTCAGGCACAGCAGGGTCATCTGCGTTCTCCGCAGACACCACCGTACTGTAGTAACTTAGGTACCCGGTGAGATAGTTACCCGAGGGAGGTGAGCTACCACAGGTATACGCCTCAGGGCGAAGCGTCGTATGAAACGTGATTTTCAGTGTCGCACCCGCGGGGAACAGCCCCACCTCACCGACAATCAACGGATTCGAAGAAGACGTCGTGGCGGTCTCAGCCTGTGGCGCGATCGGACACGCCCCGCCTTCTGACCACTCACAAGTCCAGTCCACCACTACGCCATCGTGCGCGAGTCCCGCCGGCAACGTGTATGAAGACCGATACTCGCCGAGCACCACATTTGCCGCATCACCGTCACCAAGATTCGACCACGCGATCGTATGCAAAAGGTCGTACCCGCCATCAGGAAGCGGGGTCGCCTGAGCCGAGCGGCTTACCGCGATGTCAAATACCGAACAATCACTTTGAATCGCACCAAAGTTCACGGATTTTTGGTTGGACGAGAGAGAAGTGTCGCTGTCAAGCAGCGTGTGCCCAGCATACGTCTGACCCGACGTCAGCCCGATAGTCGCAAGGTTGAAGTTGGTGCTCGCCGAGGTATCGATACCGCATCGCAGGTCATTCGCAACACCCGTGGACTTCACCGTGTACGAAATCGTGAGCTCAGCCCCCACCGGAAACTCGTCAACCTGCGCATTTTGCCATGCGTAAAACGTATAGGGTCCAGTGACTGTCTTTGCGGATGTGTCTATGGGGCACGGCAGCCCCTCCCCCAATTCATTCCACACACATCCGGTGAACTCCACCTCGACCCCGTCAGGAAACGCGGTGCCGTCAACAAAGTATGAACCGTTGTACATCAGATAGTCAGTAATCTGAACCCCAGCAGCCAGCGGCCCCTTATTTCCATAGGTCACCGTGAACGACATCTCAGAGTCACCCTGCAACAGGTCCCCCGTACCGGTCTTCGACTTCACATACGGATCCGTCGTTGGACACCGCGGCGCGGGGTTCTCGATCCATACGAGCTCTTCAACGGTCTTCACACTCCCAGGGAGCAACATCGAAGGATCAGCTACTTCCTTCCACCCCGACGAAGTCGCGTCGTAGTAGGAGTACTTGTCGGCGTATGCACCCGAGATCACAGCGCTCGCCGGTCGAACAGACGTCGAACACACCTTCGTGTAGTCACCCGGAGTCAACTCGTACGTGATCGTCAAGGACTCACCCGCAGGCAGCTCCACATCCAGCGCAGAATTCCCAACGACGCGAGGATTCCATCCCATCAAGAACGGGGTATGCACCGATGAGTTGTACAGATTTGCCGCTGTCATCGTGTAATCGGCAGGGAGCGCGATCGGGCAATCGCCGTCAACTGTCCACGAGCAGGACACGAAATCCACATCAGCCGTGTCAAATCCTTGCTGATAGGGATTAGTTCTGAGCGTCGTCGTCAGATCCTCTCGAATGCCCGGACGAAACGTCAACGATGCCGGGCCATTGTTGGTCCAGGTCACCTCCCACTTGACCGTCTCACCGGGTTTATATTCACCCTGTGTGGAGGTCTTCATCGACGGAAAGTCTCCGTCTTTCGACACCACCAACTGCGTCCGATAATCGATAACCGTGTTTACTGTCGAGGAGTTCGACGAGGCGTCAACCTCCGTCGTGCTCGACGGCGTCGTCACCGTCGAGATAACCCCCATCGATTCAGACGACAGTGTTCCATACGGCGTACCTGAAAAGTGCTTACTCGTCGTAATTGAAACTTTCACGCTGCTATTGAGCGGGAGGCTCGGGATCGTACCCGAGATTCGCACGCGACTTGAGTTACTGGTCACAGTGAGCGCGCCCGACGGACACACGGCGGCGCCGGAGTTCACGACGCATGTGGGCGTGCCGACAGCCAGAACAAACGAGCTGTTCGGCTTCTTGAACTCGATCGTGAACGGCACATTCGTCACACCAGTCGCCCCTGGAACCGCACTGTTCTCAATAATCGTGGTGTACGTGTTCTCGCCACCCGAGTAGATCGTGGCGTTCTCCTGCGTTGTGTTGATGCGAAGATCTGCCTGGCCAGCAGCGGTCGGCGTGAAGGATTGCAGCCAGCTACCTTGACCTTCAGAAGCGACTTCAGGAGCCTCGCCCGCGGAGCTCTCACTCTCGCGGTTCTGACTCTCGGAGCCTTCACCCTTGGGGCCTTGGTTCGCAGCCGCACCCTCGTCAATAGCCTCACCGAGTTCCGCAACACCCGGCGCTCCAGTTTCCTCGTCACCACCAGAAGCGGTTTTAGCCTCAGTAGCAGTCGTGGGATCCGCCTCAGCTTCGATGGCCGTGACGCTCGCCGACACAACTGTCGACGGCATCCGGCCCCGCTCGCCAGCGCCATCCGTGAACCGATCCACCAAATTCGTACCATCAGGCGCCACGGCGTCAAACCCGCCAGACACCGACACCTGGAGCGCGGCCTTGCTGCCGGCATCCACCGAGAGGCTCCCCGCCCCGGTCGTGAAGACCTCACGCGAGGTCTCCCCCACCGCAATGTCGCCAACCGCAACCCCGACGCCAGCATCGACCTGCGTGGTCTCGCTCACCGCGGTCACAGTACGCACATCACTCATTGGCACATTACCGGTGTTCGTCACCGATACTCGCCAGAACGCCTCAGCATCAGACGAAACAGATGCGGTCTGCGCCCACCCTGCCATGCCTGTCTCGGCCCCAGGATCGCATGCATCACCCGACTCGCACACCTCGAGGATCGCGGTGAGAGACGGGTTCACGACAAACACCTGCGCCTCCGCGGTTGCCACGGCCTCTCCAGAAGACGCTCCGGTTGACATCGCTTGCAACACGGCAGGGCCAGTGCCTTGGTTCACGAGCGCAGCATCAGCATTTGTGATCTGCCACCGCGCCTCGGCCACCGCTGAACCGGGCGTTCCGGGTTCGAGGGGGATGACGCTCAGGGATCCACCGAGATTCTCATTCGGGGCACGGTCCACCGCACCCATCACATCTATCGAAGGGACAACTGGGGCAGAAACGGCCGGAGCCTCAGCGCCGGCTTCAGCGCCGGCTGCTGGCTCCGCCGCCGGGTCCGCATCAGTCGCAGCCTCCACAGCTTCTGTCGCATTCGTGTCGCTCCAGGCAACAGCGGATCCGCTCAGCGTGTCGCCTTGCAACACACGGAGCACGCCATCACTTGCACCAGGATCATCCACCGAACCAGTGATCGTAACGCCAGTGCCCGTCGTGGCCCCCGCATATAGTTCACCGAACGCGTACTCTACCGGGGTCGACACCCCAGGGAGCGACGCCCCTGCGAGCGGACCGGATGCCGCGGGATCGCCAGGGAGCCAGGTCGCAGGGACCTCCGCGCCCGTCGCGGCACGAGACACATTCATCGCGGAAATCGCGGGCAACAACCCAACCACCAACGCACCACACGCGACCGCGGCGGTCACCGGCAACACGTGCCGGCGCAGTGCAACAAAACCCCGACGTGCACAGGCACCCACACGAGACGCCGTACGACGAACCGGCGACTGCTGCTGCTGTCTACTTTGCATGTTTCTACATCCTCACAACTTGCGACGCGCCCAGCTGGGCGCAGTGTTTCCGCGTCTACCCGTGGCGTATCCGTTACACGGTGCGGCGGTATCTCGGAACGCCGACTACTTCGGTCAGCGCACCCGGGATGTCCTTGCCCAGGTGGTCGACTGACGACCGTGGGGTCGGGTACGCAGCTTCTACAGCTTGCACACCCGAACCCTCAAACATTGAATTACTACGCGTCTGCATCGACTGCTCCCGTTTCTTCATCTCGGCCATCTTCGCCTGCAACTTCGCCTCGCCGTCGCGCAACCAGTTCACCTGCCCGGCGAGCGCTAAAGACTCCGCGCGCAAACGCTCGGAGTCCTCGCGCAGCTGAGCCTCACGCGCGCTCATGCCCGCTCGCTGCTCGTCGAGTGCCACAGATTTGCGTGACAACTCGCGCTGCAGGGCGGCGAGTGCCTCGCGCTGCGCCGCCAGACTCGTAGTTTCTTCAGACACCGTTGACCTCGCGGCAGCGATATCTCGGACTTGTGCGGCAACCTTTTGAGCTTCCGCACGAACGCGGGCGGTCTCCTGCTGCAACTCGAAGTCACGCGCCTTCTGCCGCTGTTCATGCTCAGCGAGATCTTGCCGGAGCATATCGAGGTTCATTTTTCGCTCGTGAAGGTCGCGCTGTGCTTGCTCAAGCTCAGCGCGTTGAACACCAAGAGCTTCGCGAGCTCGTTGCAGATCTTGCTGACGTGCCTCAAGGTCGACCTCGGCGTCGTGCACACGTTGCTGTCGTACCTGCAGATCGGATTCGGTTTCCGCACGTTTCTGCGCAAAGACTTCTCGTTCTATTTCGAGTGCGCTGCGAGCATTTGCAAGGGAGGCGTCGAGCGCCTGAATTTCAGCTTCGCGCTCGTCGAGTCGCGTCTCCCACGCGCCCACGGCACGCAATCGATGACCGAGTTGCTCGGATTGCTGCGTGATCCGCTCAGACTCTGAAATGACAAAGTCTTCACGTGCCACTAGTGCTCGCTCACGCTCAGCAACAAGAGTTTCGCGCTGCCCAATGAGTTCTCTGAGCTTCGCGGCTCCCGGAAACAGTGCCGAGATATCATCTTCCGCCACACCGATTTCGGTATGGTCGGCATCCGAAACGCTGGGACCTGCGACGTTGAAGTCAGCCACTCCGAGATCCGGGATCTCTCCGCCGTCAGGCTCTGCAAACGTAAAGTCGCCGAGATTGAGTTGCGCAATCCCGTCTGCCTCACGACTCCTCGCGTACGCCAATTGATCGAGGGCCTCACGCAACGCGGCAAATTCGGGAGTATCGAACGCGTCGGTGTACAAGCTGTCGTGCTCTCCGTCGGGCGCATCGACACTGTTCAAATCCCCCGCCTGAAACGCGCTGAATAGTGGTGTGACCGTTCCAAGGTTTTCTGCCATGTCGAAGCCCTGGTCGTTCCGCACGTCATCATCTTCATCGTCGATCTCGATACCCTGCAGGAGCGAGGGGGTATTCACACTTCCTGCCTCGACTGCTCTGGCGTCTTGCCGCACAGGCTCGGCCAGATTGGAAACGAGCATGAGCCCGTCGTCGTTCACGTCGAGCGCATCTGTTCCGTCGCTCGATATGGCTTCGGGTACTTCACGATCGGTTTCAACAGGACTCATGAGCTCGGTGGAATAATCTGCCTGCGTGCGCGCAGTCTGCTCGTCAGCAAGCTGCACGTCTCGCCGCTGTTCTTCTTGATTCACCTGGGACTCCTCATAGATCAACGGTTGGTCCGGCTTGGTTTCAGCGTTGGTGGGTGTGTTCGTCGCCTCTGTGCGCGTCGGCGGGGAGGCAGACGCGCTATCAAACAAAACCTCAGTTTGAAGCGGTGCACTCTCCAACTTGCGCATAGCCGCACCCATGATTCCTCGCCGCCGATCTCCGAACCACCGGGCGGCCCGTGACAGCACCAGCTTTGGCCCGAACCTGCGTACTTGGGGCTCTAATACAGCGCCTGGCGCCGCGACTTCTGGCCAAGGCTCAGTTGGCGCCTGGGATACGGCGGACCCAGCTGGGACCACCGCTGGGCTTTGCTCGACTCGCTGCTCGAACACGTCCACGGGGTTCCACTGCACACTCGGTTTACGTGGGCCAAGCAGCACCCCTACGGCAGCAGTCAGGCCAGCGATCAACAGCAACACGATAAACGTCACGACAGGAGTGAGCGTCTGCCAGACCCACCCGACGAGGGGCAGCCGGTACAGCATGATTCCGCGTACCTGAGCCGGAGAGATCGGAGAATCGACCTGGGTGTTCGCGTCGCCCTGTGTAATGATGCGGCACTCATTCACTGAGTTCGTGCCCGGCTCAACAGCGTAGACGCGGTGTGTAATAAGTCCGTCGCCCGGCCGGTTGTAAGTGATGACGTCGCCCGCACGAATTGATCCGCACACCTCGGCGGTCTCGATACCACGATTCACCACGAGATCCCCGGCGCTGATGGCTGGGGTCATCGACCCCGAGGTGATCGCGACCGCGCTACCCGAGTTCAGGGCGGGGATCAGCGTGACAAGCACAATCATCATGAGGCTCATCGCGGTGAGCACCCACATCTCGAAACGAGCTATGCGCGCGGCGACCGGATGCGCCGTCGCCCACGCCCTCAAGCGCCCACGGCCGGTAACGCTCATGACTGATCCTCTCGAGTGCCGTGCGAACCCGTGATCGACGCCTGAGATTCATCCCCGTTATGCGATTGTGGATCGACCTGCGAGATCTCGGCTCGTGCGAGCATTCGATTCACCGCGTTTGCCATGTTCAGTGCGGCGGATCGGCTGCGTTGCGGCGACAGAGACATCACCACAGCGACGCCTGACACACCCACAACCCAGTGCGAAAGCCTACGGAAGCGTTCAATTCGAATGCCCGCACTGGTATTGATCGAGGTGGCCCACTCCGCATCCTCCCGCGCGGCATCGAGCGTCGAGAACGCGAATGCCGAAACTCCGACGCGGTCATCTCCCTGCATGAGACTCCACGTGAACACTCCGGGCTCACCAGAGCCCACAAAGCGGTCAACGTCGGCACCGCGCAGCCTGTCAGAGCTCGTACGAAATGACTGGGCCTCGTCGACGAGGAAGGCGTGACGCTTCTTCCACGCCTGCAACGCACGCGAGCCCTTGCGTCGAAACGTAAACTGAATAGAGGTCGGCTCGTCGCTCTCGGCAGTGCCGCCAAACACGTTGCCGACCCGGGGCCCCATGCCTCGCGTTGCGAACGCGAGCAACAGCGCAGTCGCGGGCACGGGGTACGGCCACCACGGAAAACCCGGACTCGCGTCGTCGGCATCGAGCATCGCCGCTTTCTCAGCTTCGGGGGTCGGAACGCGCTCGCCACGCACCAGTAAACGGTGAGTATTGATGCCGATGGGTGTGCACGTAACGAGGGTCACGTGATCTTCACCGGGGATTTGGCGCAGCGCGCCCAGATCATCGGGCACCACGGTGACGATTTGGTCGACCTCATACGTGAACACTTCGTTGAGCACACGAATGCTAAAGGTGTCGCCCATCTCGAGGTCTTGGAGATCGGTGAAGAGCCGGGCGCCGACCACGCCCGAGTGCGCGGTGAGCACCGAGTGGGTGCCTTCACCGCCAACGGGAAGGCCAGAGCCGTAGAAGTGGCCCACACCCGCATCGAGCGACTTGTCGTCAGTGTCATGAAAGATGGGCAGACTTACCCGGATCTTCGGAATTTGCAGAGTGCCCATGACTCCCTGCGGGCCGATGTTCAACAGGCTGTCGTACACTTCCTTGCCGTCACCGATGGGAACAGGGTTACCGTTCTCATCAAGGGCATATGGGTCGCGAAGCGGGCCGTTCGGGAGATTCTGGTTATATTCGAGAGCCGCCTCGAGCATGGCGTCTCGTTCGTCTGCGGTGAGCATGTTTGCTCCACTCGCATAGCTGTGAACTTGCGACGCATGATTGCGGTCTGCAAACCAGTTTGCAGCGACGGGGTAGACGAATATCGCAACACCCACGGAAATCGTTGCGATGATGAAGATACGAGTGAAGTTCCAGTGGCCGAACAGGCGCGAGGAGAAGCGGCGCGCTGACTGCAGCAGTGGTGTGCGCGTGCGCACGTGGTCCCGTGAGACAGTCGTAGTGGCCATTGAACGTTCACCCCCTCCGTATGCGACCCGTCATGGGTTGGTAGGAATGGTTGGTGTGTGTCCCGCCACAGGCCACACACCAACCAAGCAACCTCACCGTTGGTTAGAGCAGCGCAGCTGCCTCAGCGGCACGCTTGCGGCGCATCGCCATGACCACCACGAGGATCAGCCCGCCACCGGCAAGCAGCCCCCCGACGGTGAAGAGCAACGCCATCCCGGTTCCACCGGTGAGTGGCAGTTCAAAGCCACCGTTCAGCGGAACGTTGGTGATGGTGTCGTCAGTGTTCGAAGCCGTCTCAGTCAGTGCCTTGGCGGCCGAGTCCACTGTGAACGCGACCGGCTTCGGGAGCAGCGAGTAGCGGATCTCCTTACCCTGTGCGTCAGTGATCGTCGGAGCCTGCACCTCTACGAGGTAGTACTGGATGTACCCGTCGTCACCAACGCCAACCTGGGCGTCACCGTTGGTGTCCGTGACGTCTGCGCCGTTCGCATAGGCCGAGTACCGCAGACCATCGATACGCAGGTTGCCGTTGTCACCGCTCGTCCACTGGAAGATGTCGGCAGCGCCGTCACCGTCAGTGTCAACACCTACGCGGTTGCCAGTCGGGTTACCGTCTGCATCAATTGCGGTGTAGACCTCGAAGATCGCTCCCTTGAGTGCGGCTTCTTTCTCGTTCTGCTTGTGAATGAGCACGCCGCCGAACTTCTGGCCCGTCTCGTTCGTGGTGACGGGACCACCAGGCTGGCCTTCTGTCCAGGTCGCGTCAAAGCCGTTCGGCCACACCTGAGCCTTGTTGGTGATCTTGCCGAGATCCAGTCCGTCAGTGACGGGGTTGCCCGCGAGATCAGTCGCGCCCTTCGAGTAATCAACGGTCGTCTCGAATGTAACCGTGACGGTGCCACCGTTGTTGTTCATAAGCTTGTCGAGACCAGCCTGCAGGAACTGAATGTGGAAGCCGTACTCGGTCTCACCCGCAAGGTTTGCAGGAGTTGTGAGCACGAGATTGTAGTCAGTGCCCTCTACCAACACGATCGGAGTCGCACCGTCGATCGACACCTCGACAGAGGTGGCGTCGAGTACGAGAGCTTCGTGCAACTGGTCAACGATCGTGTAGCCCTTGATGTTGTAAAGCTCGCTGTTGCCTGAGATCACGCCATCGCCGTTAACATCGACAGGCACACCCGCGATATCACCGGTAATGGTCCACTCGGTGACATCGCCCACCTGACGCACAGCGTCGTCTTCAACCGACTTCTTCGCTCCCACGAGAGAGTTCTTCGGGTACACGGTGACGTCGTACAGCCACTCGTTGTTTGTCGAGTCTTCGCCGTCTGTGTCAGTACCGGTCGTGGTAATCGGAATGGTGACGAGGAACGGCTGCGCTGGAGTTGCAACCACGTCTTCACCGGCCGTGTTTTGTGTCGGTGACCCTGTTTCTTCGACGAGATAGACGCCGATAGGCAGGTTCGCGAAGGTGAGCTTGCCGTCGGCAGCCGTTGGGCCCTGCACGATTCCGCTGCCGAGCGAGTATGGATCGCCAGTCAGAGCGAAGAATGCGCGGATATCGTCGAAATCAGACAAAGCTGGATCGTCTGCTCGCCCTTTAAATGCTTCGGAAAGCTCAGCGGCGGTTACCCAGCCAGCATTCGTGCTGAGGTCGATGCCGTCAACCGGGGTCACGGTGAAGGTCGCGCCTGCGAGCGGGGACGTCGGTGCCGGATCAAGAACCGTACCGTCGCCCACCTGAGCGGGCCCAGGCGCCTCATGCTTGTAGATGGTCAGCGAACCCGTGTCTCCAGCCTTCGGAGGCGTAGTCGCGGGAGCAGCGTACGCCGAAGGCGCGGCAAGTGCGAGCGCGACAGCAGCCACGATTGCACCAGCCCCCAGACGGGCACCGCGTTTGCGAATTTTCGTCATTTCTTCTTTCTTTCCCTGTACTCAGTTGGCCAAAACTTCAGACGCAACACTCAATAGAATTCAGACGCACCTGCGAGCTTCTGGCGATACGCGTTCACTCACGCGGGCGCACGTTCAATCACATTGAGGTCCGAGCTACAAGGTACGTTCGGAGAGAGTTTCAACTCATACTTGAACCCGGATTTACGTACGTGCGCAGCACTTTTCAGTACCAGAAGCCCTGCGATTCAGTAGTGCAAGGCTAGGTATACGTAGTCCCGCTCTTGGAACTCAGTACTACAGCTCTGTCTCTATTAGGAGTTCGCATGCGCCCGGTGAATACTGGAGACATGGATTCTGCACCAACGATGCGCGCTATCAGCCAACACTCCCTGGGCGATGCCCCTGTGCTCGAAGTCGTCACGACGGAACGCCCCCTACCCCGCGCGAATGAGGTGCTCGTTCGTGTACACGCTGCTAGCGTGAACCCCACAGATTGGAAGCATCGCGCAACGGGAGGGTTTCTTGGATCCCCTCCGTTCACACTCGGCTGGGATCTCTCAGGCACCGTTGAATCCGTCGGAGTTGGAGTCGCAAGCTTCGTTCCGGGTGACGAGGTGTTCGGTATGCTCACCTATCCCTTTGGCCATGGCGCGCACGCCGAGTATGTGGCGGCACCTGCACGATTTTTCGCGCACAAGCCATCGGAGATCGACCACGTGCAAGCGGGAGCTCTGCCCCTCGCGTCACTCACCGCTTGGCAAGCACTCGTTGAGTACGCCAACGTACAGCCCGGTCAGCGAGTACTCATCCACGCCGCAGCGGGCGGCGTCGGCCACCTTGCCGTGCAGATCGCAAAGGCGCGTGGGGCATACGTCTTGGGTACCGCGAGCGAACCCAAGCACGAGTTCTTGCGCAGTATTGGAGCGGACGAGGCGATTGACTACCGATCCACCGATTTCACGCAAGTGCTCAGCGACATCGACGTCGTGCTCGACACACTCGGCGAAGAGATATCGATGGGGTCGCTCAGGGTGCTGCGACCGGGCGGCATCGTCGTGTCGATCAGACCGACGGGGCCTCAGGAGTTCTACGATGAGGCAGAACGTCTCGGCGTGCGCGCACTGCGCATGCTCGTCGACGCGTCGCAGC
>JBEBUJ010000055.1:0-16439 GCA_040393365.1 Leucobacter denitrificans | reverse complement strand
TTGTCGAGCACGGCCTCGGCGAACTTGATTTCAGGACCCTCCACGGGATCTCCTTATCTGACATGAGCACGCGGCGGGCAGCGCGCGTCGCAAGAGCGAGTGCGTCATGCGGTCGCGGTTGCTGATGTTCAGTAGAAGACCACCCTGCAATGAGGGGAACCCACCACCGAAGACCAGCCCACCGGCCGGCGTGCTCGGTTCTTCGTTGATGCAGACAGATGTCTACCCGACCAGGGTATCATTGACCCCCGGGTTCAGCCTGATTTAGCTAGCGGTAGAAACCCTCTCGCAGATTGATCCCGTATTCGAGCCACGCTTTCATCGCTGCCAGCATTCCGGTCCAGCCCATGCAGTTTCCAAACGCAGCAACCGCTCCCTCCTGCGACGGCTTCCACGACCGCTCGGTCACCCGCACCTCAGTTCGCTCCCCTCCGTCCACACTCAAGAACTCGAAGGTGACGTTCGTGCCCTCGTGCTGGGTTGTTGCTGCGGGATCGCCTCCCCAGCGCAACGCGATCAGTTCAGGCTCGCGTGCCGTCAGCACGGTAACCGGGAACGCCCCCGGAAAATCGGCAAAGTCCCACTGAACCACCGCTCCTTCCTCCAAGCGGCCTGAGGCTCCGCCGGTCGTGAAGTAACGGCTGAGAATCGCGGGATCCGCCACCGCTTCATACACTTCGGAGGGAGGTTTCGCGATGAACCCGTACACAGTGAATTCGAGTTGCGTGAGTTCTGGTTGTGCATTCATGCCACGAGCCTACGTCGAGCACGTTGCTCCCGCCACGGGATAACTGAAACTTACGCGTCGACCTGGATCGCGTGGACCTCTTCGGCGTCGATCACTTCGCGAAGTTGCACCACCAGCTCGTCAGAAATCGGCGAGTCAACGGTGAGCACAGAGAGCGCCGTGCCCTTCTTCTCGTCACGGGCGATCTGAAGGTTGGCGATGTTCACACCGGCCTCTCCGAGCAATGCACCGTAGGCCGCCACGATTCCCGGGCGGTCAACGTAGCTGAAGATGAGCAGATTCTCGGTCAACGGAAGCTCGACGTCGAAGCCGTTCACCCCGACAAGCTTCTCGATTTGCTTGGGGCCGGTGAGCGTTCCCGATACAGAGAGCTGAGTTCCGTCAGTCAGCGATCCACGAATCGTAATGACGTTGCGGAAACTCTCTGCGAGTGAATCAGCTGAGAACCGAACCTCGACATCTCGCTGCTCAGCGAGCAGGGGCGCGTTCACGTACGAGACGGGGTCGCTCACGATCTTCGAGAAGATGCCCTTCAGCGCTGCAAGGCGCAGCGCTTCAACCTTGTGCTCTGCGAGCTCGCCATGCACTTCGATATCGATTGACGCGAGTGCACCGGCCGCGAGTCCCGCAAAGACCTGCCCAAGCTTCTCAGTGAGTGGCAGGCCGGGACGCACGTACTCATCGATTCCTGCACCAGCAACGTTCACCGCATCGGGTACGAGGTCGCCTGAGAGCGCGAGGCGTACCGACTTGGCAACCGCTACGCCAGCTTTCTCCTGCGCTTCTTCGGTCGATGCACCAAGGTGCGGGGTCACGTTCACATTCGGTAGCCCGACGAGCGACGTGTCCGTCGGTGGCTCTTGCATGAATACGTCGAGTGCAGCTCCAGCGATCTCACCGTCTGCTAGAGCTGCGGCGAGCGCGGTCTCGTCGATGAGGCCGCCGCGGGCCACGTTCAGCACGTATGCCGTCTTCTTCATGGCCTTGAGTTGATCCGCGCCAATCATGCCAAGCGTCTCAGGGGTGCGAGGCATGTGAATGGTGAGGAAGTCAGCGCGCTCGACGAGTTCGTCGAGGGACACGAGCTGCACACCGAGCTGCTGCGCGCGTGCGGCGGTGACATAGGGGTCGAACGCGATGAGTTCGACGCCGAAGCCGCGCAGCCGCTCGGCAACGAGTGCGCCGATGCGACCGAGACCTACGATGCCGACGGTCTTCTCGTAGAGTTCGACTCCGGTGAACGAGGAGCGCTTCCATTCCCCCTGTGCGAGTGAACTATGGGCGCGCTGCAGGTGACGGGCAAGACCGAGAATGTGGGCGACGGTGAGCTCGGCTGCGCTGATGATGTTGGAGGTCGGTGCATTCACGACCATGACGCCCGCTTGGGTGGCAGCCTTGATATCGACGTTGTCGAGTCCCACGCCCGCGCGTGCAATGACCTGCAGCTTAGGGGCCCACGTCAGAGCTTCTGCATCGACCTGGGTGGCCGAACGCACAAGCACCGCGTCGGCAGACTGCAGCGCTTCGCGGAGCGCACTACGGTCAGTACCGTCGACGTTGCGAATCTCAAAGTCGGGGCCGAGCGCGGCGATTGTGGCGGGTGAGAGTTCTTCGGCGATCAGCACGACCGGCTTAGTCACAAGTGGATCCTTCTCTGGCAGAGGCGTCTCGGTTGCTGCGTGGGCACGCAGAAATCCAGTTTACAGCGCCCCGTATGTCCCGGCGCACGTGTTACGAAATAAGGTGCATGATTTCGAGGTGGATCGCCGCTGTCACGCAGAGCCCGGTCGCGAGCAAAAGCAGACGGATGCCCGCGCCGCGCCGCCGTGCAAGCAGGAGTGCAACCGTAAGCGAAATCATCGGTAGAGCAATGGCGACGCCGAGTAATATCCACGGCAGCGGCCCGAGAAGCGGCCCGAGATACGTGGACATTCCCATGAGGTTCCCAACTGCGGCAACGGTCGCATACCCGTAGAGCCCAAGGAGTAATAGGCCCGCCACCCACGCGAGGATGCGCCCCGCCCTCACAGCGCTGCTCCGCTCGAGAAGACCATCGGAAGAGGGAACGTCACTATCAAGCCAATGAGCAGGGCCGCCGTGAGCTTCCGCTGATTGTCTCGCACAGTCGCGAGTGCAGAGATAAACCACAGAATGGGGGCGAGCGGTGCGATCCAGAACACAATCTGCTGCAGCACGCCACCAATTGACCCACTGCCAGCCGCGACCGCCGCATTCACCACCGAGTAGTACTGGGCCCAGCTCATCCAAATCCATGCGTAGAGCAGTGAGATGCCGCCGACTATACCAAGCATCACGACCGTAAGGTTGCTCATCTGCGCAGACTTCTCAGCGTCGTCATTACTCGCTGCCTCATCGACAACCTCTTCGGCGTCGGTCTCGGGGGGAGGATCGGCCGAAGCTTGCAGCTTCGCTTCGGGGTCTCGCCCCTCGACAGTCCACCCGCTGTGGGTCGCGCTTTCGCGCTCATCCCCCGCACCACTTCGCATGGCCATCATGTTACCGACCCGCGAGTCTTCGCACCTGTGAGGACAGCTTCTCCGGAGTATTCGTTCCATGCCCGGTGTCACCTGGATACACTGAGTCTCGATCGTTCACGTTTGCAAAGGAACACGAATGGCTGAATCCGCGAAGTCGCGCAATGCATCATGGACACCGACTGCGACCGCTAAGTCACAGGCAACCCGATTTCGGTGGATCGCTGCCGTGCTTTGGGCGGTCGCGATCGCTCTTGAAGCGGTATCGATCTTCTGGCTGCTGCGCCAGCGCGAGGCGCCGGGCGCCGACGGCACACTGCTGCGCAACCCCGACACGGGGCTACTCGAAGAACAGGGTGCCACGGCAGCATTCCCGCAGTGGGCGTTCATCTCGCTCATCATCGCGTTCGTAGTGATCGCGGCACTCTCAATCACCGGCTCACTCCTCTGGAAGAAGGCCAACCGCCTCGATCCAGCGCATCAGTCCGACACCGTTCGATTCTTTGTGCAGAACCAGCTGGGCGCCATCATCGCCATCATCGCGTTCCTACCGCTCATCGTTCTCGTATTCCTCAACAAAGACATGAGCGGCAAGCAGAAAGGAATTGCGGGCGCAATCGGCATTGTGCTCGCCCTCGCTGCAACCGCGGTCGGCATCGAATTCAACCCGGCCTCCGTCGAGAAGTACACCGCCGACCAATCCACAGTAATTCAGCTCTTGGGCGAGGACCGAGTCGTATGGGTAGACGGCGGCGCTGTCTACCACGTGTGCGAGGAGGTCTCTGACATTCAAACCGGCAGCGAGAAGCGTATCGGCACGACCGCAGAGGCCGTCGAAGCAGGCAAGTCTCGCCTGACGCTGAAGTTCGCAAGTGAACTGAGGAAGTGTGGCTTGGCCGTGCCCGAGAACGCCGAAGAGATAGAGGCAGCCCTGAGAGACATTCAGGGTGGATCGACGAACACCGCGCTTCCGGCGCCGATCTGGGCTCTCCCCGCTGACGCGCCAATTGCAATTGAGGATGCACCCGCCGCGTAGGGGAACAGGAGCACCGCATGAATTCCGAACACACATGGGGCGAACGTGACGGTGCCCGCCTCCTCCTGGCGCCTGGTCCTGAGTCGCATAAGTATTCGCGCGGTGCGCTGGGGCTCCGTACGGGTTCGGCCGCGTACCCCGGGGCCGCAGTGCTCGGTGCCGAATCTGCGTGGCACACGGGCGTGGGATCTGTTCGCTTCATTTCGCAACTCGATGACGGCAGACCACCGTTTGATCTGCCGTCTCCTGCTGCCGCGGTGCTCGGTTCGAGGCCCGAGACTGTATTCTCGCGTGATTCTGCCGCAGACCGCGCGAAGTGCGACGCCTGGGTCGTTGGCAGTGGCACCGACGAGGCGGTGCGGAGCTTTGCCGAGACCACAGCGCTCTCAGAAATACTCGACGGACACGCGCCTGTTGTCGTCGACGCGGGCGCACTCGACCTGATCACGGTGACTTCGGTCAATGCTCCCGTGATCCTCACCCCTCATTTCGGCGAGTTTCGCCACCTGCTCGCGGCGTCTGGGCTCGACAGCATCGATGCAAGTGACCACACCACACGTGTCGCGGCAGCGCGGGCTCTCGCCGAGCGACTCGGCGCCACTGTTCTGCTGAAGGGGTCGCACACGCTCGCCGCCGCGCCGAGTGGTGAGTGGTACGAATATGGTCCCGCCACTCCGTGGCTCGCAACCGCCGGCACCGGCGACGTGCTCGCTGGCGCGCTCGGTGCGCTCGTCGCCACACATGCCGCGCACTCCACAGTGGATCACCACCTCCTCGCACAGCTCGGAGTTACCGCCGCGATGCTGCACGATCACGCCGCGCGCGCAGCTTCAGAGTCGACAAGCGCCAAGCATGGCCCGATCACCGCGCTCGCCGTAGCTCGCTCACTCTCAGCGGCCGTAGCCGGGCTGCTCAGCTAGCTTGCGTTCGGCGCATGGCTGCAGCAAGCTAGCTCGTCGCTGAATCGCCGCGCAGTGAGAGACTCGGGAGCGTTCGAGTGCCAAACTCATGGCGCAATGCCGCGAGCGCGGCATACCACCCCGCAAGACCGTGAACCCCCGGCCCCGGAGTCGTTGACGCCGAACACAGAAACACGCCTGGCAACGGTGTGCGCCACGGCTCAGCGCTCACCGTCGGGCGCCGGATCAACTGGGCAAGATTCGGTACCCCCGCAGCGATATCACCCCCGGGATAGTTTGGATTGTGCTGCTCGACTTCGACGGCGGTACGCGACGACATTCCGATGATTGTGTCTCGAAACCCGGGAGCAAATCGTTCAATCTGCTGAATGATGGCCTCGCTGCGGTCCTCGCGTGACCCTGCGGGCACGTGGGTGTAGGTCCAGAGCGTGTGTTTGCCAGACGGCGCGCGTGTGTCATCAAAGACCGTCGGCTGCGAGACGAGCACGTAGGGGCTGTCCGAGAGCTTGCCGTGCGCGACCAGGTTCTCAGCGGCAGCGATCTCGGCGCGCGAACCACCGAGATGCAGCGTGCCGGCCTTTCGAAGTTCATCATTGGTCCATGGCACAGGTTCGGAGAGCGCGAAGTCAACCTTGGCGACGGCGCTGCCATATTTGAAGCGTCCGAGCGCTCGCGCGTACCCAGCAGGCAGTTCATCACCGGCCAGACGCAAAAACGCTCGAGGAGTGATGTTGAGGAGCGTGACGCGGGACGAGGGAAGGTCATCAAGTGTTCGAATCTCGGTGTCGGTGATGACCTCTCCCCCATGGGCTTCGAGGTCTGCAACGAGCGCCTGGGCAATCGACTGGCTACCTCCGACGGGTATCGGCCAGCCCTTTGCGTGCGCGTAGGCGGTGAGCGCGAGCCCGGCACCCGCGCTGCTCAGACTCGGCAGCGGAAGAATCGTGTGTGCAGCAACCCCGGTGAGCATCGATGGGGCCACCTCGTCGCGAAACCTCCTGTTCCACGCCAGGCTCCCCTGCTCAAGCGTCGCAAGCCCAAATCGTGCCGCGGTGAGCGGATCAGGCGGCACCCGCAGGAGCGTGCTCCCGGTAAATTCAGCGATTCGGCTCGCCCGCTCGGCGAGCGGGCGAATCAGCGCCTCATACGCCGCACCATCTCTCCCCAGCGCTTCTCGCGTTCGCGCAAGGTCACGATACGCAATGCCTGCGCGTCCGCCATCGAGCGGGTGGGCAAACGAGATGTCAGGCACAATAAACGGCACGCGATCCGCGAGTTCGAACTCGCGAAAGAACCGCGACTCAAACGCGAGTGGATGCACGGCAGAGCAGACGTCATGTTGAAACCCCGGAAGCGTGAGTTCGGACGTGGCAGTTCCGCCGCCTATGCTTCCCGTGCGCTCAAACACCCGAACCGACAGGCCCGCCCGGGCAAGCGTGACCGCCGCGGCTAGCCCGTTCGGCCCGGCTCCGACAACGGTCGCGTCGATATCAACCGCTCCGTTCCGCATTGCGCCGCCCCTCACTCCGTATCCGCCTCCGATGATTCGACCGGAACTGCGCCATCTGGCGAATCACTCACACGCTCCTCAGCGGTTTCCGCATCCTCACGGTGTGCAGTGGTGTTGGTATTCCGCGGATACATTCCCTCCGCCAGATATGCGAGACGATGCAGCGTCTCCGCATTTCTTTGGTAGAGCAGGAGATCCGAAAACACGCGCGGAATGTACGCAGCGGGCCCACTCACCGCTTCCTCCTGCATGCGAACGACACAACCACCGGCATAAGGTTTGACGTCAATAGTGATGCGCGCTTCACCAATTGGCCACCCGCGAGCCACGAACACTGCCTGGTTCGGTGGATCCCACACCACACACGTGGTGGAATCGTTGATCAGCGCCGGCCACGTTCCCACAGAGTGGTGCAGGCGTGTACCGGGACTCGGCCACTCGGCCTCGACTTCACGCATTCGTGATGCACCCACTACCCACGATGGGTACAGCCACCCGTTTGCCAGTACCTCGAACACGGCTGCTGGGGGGCACTTTAATTTGCGCACGTTTCTCGCCATTGATCCCCTCATTCCCCCACGGTGGTTTCGTGGCTGCTGCCGGAGTGCTTCTGCGTGTCATCCTAAGCATTGTGCGTGTGTTTTCGACGGGGGTTGACTCAGGCGTAAGGATCTGCCAACGGCTCCCGCAAACCCAAGAGGGCCCAGGGACGTGTGTCCTGGGCCCTCTTGGCGCGGTAAGGCGGTTCAGCTCACGCTTAGCGCGCTGCCGATCCCTCGACGTAGTCAGCGTCTTGCTGCTGCCATGCAAACAGCTTGCGCAGTTCGCGACCGGTGGTCTCGATCGGGTGCTGCTGCTCCTTCTCGCGGAGCGAGAGGAACTCTGGAGCCCCTGCATCCTGATCCTCGATGAAGCGCTTTGCAAATGCACCGTTCTGAATGTCGGTGAGCACATCCTGCATGCGAGCCTTCACGTCTGAAGTAATGACGCGCGCGCCCGACACGTAGTCGCCGTACTCAGCGGTGTCAGAGATCGACCAGCGCTGCTTCGCAATGCCACCCTCGAACATGAGGTCGACAATGAGCTTCAGCTCGTGGAGTACCTCGAAGTAGGCGATCTCGGGCTGGTATCCAGCCTCGGTGAGCACCTCGAAGCCAGCCTGCACGAGGTGGCTCATGCCGCCGCAGAGCACGGCCTGCTCACCGAAGAGATCCGTCTCGGTTTCCTCGGTGAAGGTGGTCTTGATGACGCCGGCGCGGGTGCCGCCGATTGCCTTCGCGTACGAGATTGCGGTGTCCCAGGCGGTACCCGTCGCATCAACCTCAACGGCGATGATGTCGGGAATACCGCGTCCGGCCTCAAACTCACGGCGCACGGTGTGGCCGGGAGCCTTCGGAGCGACGAGGATCACGTCGACTCCCTCGGGAGCCTCGATGTAGCCAAAGCGGATGTTGAATCCGTGTGCGAACGCGAGGGTCTTGCCCGGTGTGAGGCGATCCTTGATGGAATCTGCGTAGATCGAACGCTGGTGCTGGTCAGGTGCGAGGATCATGATGAGATCCGCCCACTCCGTCGCGTCGGCGACGTTCTTGACCTCAAAGCCTGCTTCTTCGGCCTTCTGGGTCGACTTCGAGCCATCTTTCAGCGCGATGACAACCTCAACGCCCGAATCGCGCAGGTTCATCGCATGCGCGTGTCCCTGGGAGCCGTATCCAACGACGGCTACCTTCTTGCCCTGAATGATCGACAGATCTGCATCGCTGTCGTAGTACATTTCAGCCACTGAGGTTCTCCTTATTGTGTGTGGTCTGTCAGGCGTTTATGCCTTGAAAACTCGTTCGGTAATGGATTTTGATCCGCGCCCCACAGCGATGAGGCCAGACTGTGCGATCTCTTTGACTCCGTACGGTTCGAGTACCTTCAAGAAGGCATCGATCTTTCCAGTGTCGCCCGTGACCTCAATCGTGAGTGCATCGGGAACGACATCGACAACACGAGCGCGAAACAGCGAAACTGCTTCGAGCACATGCGATCTCGTCTGGTTGTCGGCGCGCACTTTGATGAGCATATGCTCGCGCTGCACCGAACTCGTGGAGTCGAGTTCGACGACTTTGATGACGTTGACGAGCTTGTTGAGCTGCTTCGTGAGCTGCTCAAGCAAGTCTTCGTCTTGATCAACGACGACGGTAATGCGTGAGAGACCAGGCATTTCCGTCGGGCCCACCGCGAGGGATTCAATATTGAACCCGCGGCGAGCGAACAGGCCGGCAACCCGGGTGAGGAGGCCTGGCTTATCCTCAACGAGGAGACTCAGTACATGTCGGCTCATTGTTACTCATCCCCCCATTCTGGGCTGTGCTCGAGTGCATACTGCACGTCGCTGTTCGAGGTGCCCTGGCGGACCATTGGCCACACCATTGCGTCGGCACTCACAACGAAGTCAATGACCACAGGTCGGTCATTCGTCTCGAGCGCAAGTTTGATAGCGGCATCAACCTCGTCTTCGCGCTCTACGCGGATAGACAGGCAACCATACGCCTCTCCGAGCTTCACGAAGTCGGGCACGCGCTGCGAGCCGTGCCCCGTATTGAGCTCAGTGTTTGAGTAGCGGCCTTCATAAATGAGCGTCTGCCACTGCCGCACCATCCCGAGTGACGAGTTGTTGATGACAGCAACCTTGATCGGAATATTGTTCACGACACAGGTCGCGAGCTCCTGGTTGGTCATCTGGAAGCAGCCGTCGCCGTCAATTGCCCACACCACCCGATCTGGCTCAGCGACCTTGGCTCCCATCGCGGCAGGCACTGAGTAGCCCATGGTTCCTGCGCCACCCGAGTTCAGCCAGGAGTTGGGGCGTTCATACTTGATGAACTGCGCCGCCCACATCTGGTGCTGCCCAACGCCGGCGGCGTAGACCGCTTCCGGCCCGGTGAGGTCACCAATGCGCTGAATCACGTACTGAGGCGAGAGCAACCCGTCGCTTGTGGGCGCATACCCGAGTGGGTACTTGGCTCGAAGCCCGTTGAGTCGCTGCCACCAGGTATCAAGACTCGTGAACTCGCGACTGACCTTCAGCGATGAGATCGCTGCGGTGAGGTCAGAGATAACCTCCGCTGCGTCTCCCACGATTGGCACATCAGCCGGGCGAATCTTGCCGATCTCGGCGGGGTCGATGTCGGCGTGGATCACCTTCGCATCGGGAGCGAACATGCCCACCTTGCCCGTCACGCGATCGTCGAAGCGAGCACCGAGCGTGATGAGAAGATCCGACTCCTGCAGCGCGAGAACAGCAGGTACGGTACCGTGCATACCGGGCATACCGAGGTGCTGATCGTGCGAGTCTGGGAACGCGCCGCGTGCCATCAGCGTGGTCACCACGGGTGCCCCGACGAGTTCTGCGAGCTGCAATAGCTCCGCAGATGCTTCAGCCCGAATCACTCCGCCACCAACATAGAAAACTGGACGCTCGGACTCGGCGATCAGCTCTGCGGCCGCCTGAATTTGTTTGCTATTCGCCTTGGTGATCGGCCGGTACCCGGCGAGGTCGACGCGCGGATCCCAAACAAAATCGAATTCACCCTCTTGGGCGTCTTTCGTGATGTCAACCAGCACGGGGCCTGGGCGGCCCGTCGAGGCGAGATGGTACGCGGCCGAGATTGCTCCTGGAACTTCCTCGGGCGTGCGCACCAGGAAGGAGTGCTTAGTAATCGGCATCGTGATGCCGACAATATCGGCCTCTTGGAATGCGTCGGTGCCCATGAGGTGTGAGAACACCTGGCCAGTGATCGCGAGCATCGGAACTGAGTCCATGTATGCGTCTGCGATCGCTGTGACGAGGTTCGTCGCACCCGGGCCTGAAGTCGCAATCGCGACTCCAACGCGGCCGCTCGCTGAAGCGAAACCCTCTGCTGCGTGACCGGCGCCCTGTTCATGGCGCACGAGCACGTGGTTGAGCGTATTGTCATCCATTAGTTTGTCGTAGAGCGGAAGTACGGCACCTCCGGGAAGGCCAAAGACGTCTGTGACACCCAGTGCTTCGAGGCTGCGAACAACAGCCTCTGCTCCGGTCATACGTTCGCCGCGTGCTGACGGGTCTGCTGGTTGACGTGGAATATCGTTCGACTCCAAAGTCATTTCTTGCTTTCGTTCGTGGGAGATGGATCGCGGTGCAGTGCTGGCGTGTAACGAAGCCAAAGATCTAGCCGGTAATGGCACCCTCGGATGCCGAGCGTACGAGCTTGGAATACTTCGCTAGCACACCACGTGTGTACCGCGGTGGAAGCGGGGCCCAGTTTGCACGTCGGGCCTCAAGCTCAGTGGGTTCTACCAGCAGATCGAGCGTTTGCGCGGCGATGTCGACCCGGATAAGGTCTCCGTCTTGCACGAGCGCCACGGGGCCCCCATCAGAGGCCTCAGGCGCAATATGGCCGATGCACAGGCCGGTTGTGCCGCCTGAAAATCTGCCGTCAGTTAATAGTAGTACATCTTTTCCGAGCCCTGCGCCCTTGATGGCTCCGGTGATGGCGAGCATCTCTCGCATTCCCGGGCCGCCCTTCGGCCCTTCGTAGCGAATCACGACGATATCGCCCTTGCTCACTTTGCCTTCGGTGAGCGCGTCCATCGCGGCTCGCTCGCGCTCAAATACTCGCGCTGGTCCCTCGAACACATCGGCATCAAACCCCGCGGTCTTCACGACGGCGCCCTCGGGGGCAAGCGTGCCGTGAAGAATCGTGAGTCCGCCCGTTGCGTGTATGGGGTTGTCAAGATGGTGGATCACTTCGCCATCAAGCGGATCCGGGTTGAGCTCAGCGAGGTTCTCCGCCATAGTCTTTCCGGTCACGGTCAGCGCGTCGCCGTGCAACAGACCCGCGTCGAGCAGTGCCTTCAGCACGACCGGAACTCCGCCGTGCCGGTCGATGTCTGCCATCACGTACTTGCCAAACGGCTTCATGTCCGCAAGGTGCGGTACCTTCGCGCCGATGCGGTTAAAGTCCTCGAGCGTCAGTGGAACTTCGGCCTCTCTCGCGATCGCGAGAAGATGCAATACAGCGTTCGTCGATCCGCCATATGCCATGAGCAGCGTGATTGCATTCTCGAATGCCTTCATCGTGAGAATGTCACGCGCGGTGATGCCCTTCGCAATCATGTTCACCACGGCTTCGCCTGAACGGTGGGCATAGTAGTCGCGGCGGCGATCGTAGCTCGGAGGCGCGGCTGAGCCCGGCAGGCTCATGCCGAGCGCTTCCGCGATTGAAGCCATCGTGTTCGCGGTGTACATTCCGCCACACGCACCCTCACCAGGAACGATCGCGCACTCAATGCGCTTGAGGTCTTCTTCACTCATCGTGCCCGCTTTGCACGCGCCAACGGCCTCAAACGCGTCGATGATGGTGACCTCTTTTTCGGTACCATCGGTGAGCTTCACCCACCCGGGCGCGACGGACCCCGCATAGAGGAACACGGAGGCGAGGTCGAGACGGGCCGCCGCCATGAGCATTCCCGGCAACGATTTGTCGCACCCAGCGAGCAACACAGAACCGTCCAGTCGCTCCGCCATCATCACAGTCTCGACGGAGTCAGCAATCACCTCACGCGAAACGAGTGAGAAGTGCATGCCTTCGTGCCCCATTGAGATGCCGTCAGACACAGACACAGTGCCGAACTGCATCGGGTATCCACCGCCCGCGTGCACCCCTTCTTTCGCCCCCTGCGCCAGCCGATCGAGGCTGAGGTTGCACGGGGTGATCTCGTTCCATGAACTAGCAATTCCGATCTGGGGCTTATCCCAGTCCTCATCACCCATGCCTACTGCACGAAGCATGCCTCGCGCAGCGGCCTTCTCGATGCCGTCAGTAACGTCACGACTTCGTGGCTTCATATCGATTTCAGACATGACAACATCCTACGCCCGAGCGAATACCCAGACCGGAACGACAACAGCGGCCCCAGACCAAAGCCTGAGAGCCGCTGTCGAAAAGCTGAAAGACCCTACTTGCCTGTCGGAGGAAGAATCGCGAATGGAAGTGCGAAACCGATGAATGACGCAATGAGTCCGCCCGAGAAAATGAGCATCTCGGTGGTTGGCGTGAGTTCTGTGTTGAACCCGTAGCTCATGAAGACGATGCCGCCGATGGCAAGGATGAACGAGAGCACGAATACGACTGCGGTCACGCCGCTCACTGCGCCCTGCGAACTTTCTTCGAACAGGTTCTCGCTCTGCTTTGCCATGTGGCTCCCTCTCTCAAGTCATCGAAGCACTATTACGCTCAAGCCTAGCGCACGCTCGAGTGTTCCCGAGCGCGTGTCACACCCAAGCGTTAGGCTGGTACCCACACACGCTACGGCATACCAATTTGGCAGTCTGCTTCGGAGGTACTTTATGGCTCGACAGCGCTTTTCCTTAGGCAAGTACGTCACCAACCTGGGCGTCATCGGGGCCGCAGCGGGGGCCGTCTCGACGGCGAAGCGCACGAAGGCGATGCCTCCAGACTGGCGCAGATACGTCGTGTGGGCCGTGTGGGCTGGCAGTTTGGTACTCGCGATTTCGGCGGTCGCGATGCAGGATCGTGACGAGGAATTCTCCGCGTAAGCGTTCGAATGTTGCTTGCGAGAAACCGCAATGTTGCTGTAACGTCGGTGCGTTAGGTGTGTCGGGAAGTCTGGTCGACGTTGACATAGTCGCACCCAAAACAGGAGCATTCGATGACGAACCCTACCCCGACAACGCCCATTCCACACGCGCAAAAGGCACGGAGCCAGCGCCGCTACCAGCGCAGAGTCTTCTCATACATCAGTCGTCGCGAAGTGGTGCGAATCAATCGCATGTTGCGGATCGAGTTTGTGGGCGGCCTCATCATCATGGTTGCGGCGCTCATTGGTTTTATCGCGGCGAACAGCCCCATAGCTGACTGGTACCTCACCGTTCGCGATACCGTCATCGGCCCCGAATCCCTCGGGCTCAATCTCACGGTAGGCGCGTGGGCATCTGATGGCCTACTCGCGATCTTCTTTTTCATGGTGGGACTCGAACTCAAGCGAGAGTTTGTCGAGGGAGATCTGCACTCGATCAAGACAGCTATTGTTCCGGTCGCTGCGGCCTTTGGCGGCGTCGCAGTTCCCGCTCTCATCTATATGGCCGTGAATCTCGGTTCCGACTCCATGCACGGCTGGGCGATCCCCACGGCAACGGACATTGCGTTCGCGGTCGCCGTGCTCGGACTCATTGCTCCCGGGATCAATCCGGCGCTCCGCATGTTCCTTCTCACGCTTGCCGTGGTAGACGACTTCATCGCCATTGCGATCATCGCGATGTTCTACACCGAAGGGCTTCATTTCCTCCCGCTCCTGCTCGCAGCCATCCCCGCCACAATTTTCGCGGTCATCATCCGGTGGAAGGGCGAATGGTTTGCCCGTTCGGCCTGGGGCGCTTGGGTGATTCTCCTTCCACTCGGAATCATCACCTGGGCCCTGTTCTTCAACACCGGAATTCATGCCACGATCGCGGGGGTTGCACTCGCCTTCCTCGTGCCAGTGCGCGGGAAGAACGGACGCGAGGTAGCGGAACGCATCAACAACCGTTTCCAGCCGCTTTCTGCACTGGTAGCGGTGCCGATTTTCGCGCTCTTTGCTGCGGGCGTGCCACTCGGCGAAGTCGACCGCTTCCCGTTCGACCCGATTGCGATGGGCATTATGATCGGGCTTGTAATCGGCAAGCCGGTTGGAATCACGCTGACCACCTGGGCAATCACACGATTCACGAAAGCTACACTCGGTACGTCAGTGTCGTGGCGCGAGATAGTTGGCGTGGGCGCACTCGCAGGCGTGGGCTTCACGGTAGCGATGCTGGTTGCAGAGCTCAGCTTCACCGATCACGGCGATATCGACACGGCGAGACTCGCCGTCATGGTTGCCTCGATCATCGCCGTGGGCGTCGCTGCTCTCGTCCTCATTCCCGGGGCGAAAAAGCGCGCGATGGAGCCAGTCACACAGGCAAATCTCGTGCTCCCAGAAGAAGAGGTGCGCTGATTTTGCTCACTCAGAAACGCGTGCTAACGTAGTTCTGTTGCTCGATGAGTAGCGAGCGCCTTTAGCTCAGTTGGTAGAGCAGCTGACTCTTAATCAGCGGGTCCACGGTTCGAGCCCGTGAAGGCGTACACCTTCGAAAATCCCCACCAGTATTGGTGGGGATTTTCGTATATCTGACCAGAGAACAGGACGCCATGACCGCGCAGCCGCCTCCCCCCTCAACTGACCTCGCGTTCGCACTTTCGCTCGCGGATCTCGCAGATTCGATATCGCTCCCTCGCTTCCGTTCGGCAGATCTGCGGATAGACACCAAGCCTGATCGAACGTACGTTACCGACGCTGATCGCGCGGTTGAAGATGCACTTCGCGCACAGATCGAATTAGCGATGCCTGACGATGGCTTTTTCGGCGAAGAGTCTGGTCGCAATGAGCGAGGTCACAGGCGATGGATCCTTGATCCAATCGACGGCACATCGAACTTTCTGCGCGGGGTACCGAACTGGGCAACACTCATCGCGCTCGAGACCGACGGCGTCCCGACCGTGGGCGTGGTGTCCGCCCCCGCCTTCGGCGCTCGATGGTGGGCCGAAACAGGCAGCGGCGCCTGGGGGCAAGAACTCGGTGCCGATCCACGATCGCTTCACGTGTCTGGCGTGAGCGACCTCGAACACGCGTCGCTGAGTTTTCAGTCAATCGAGCAGTGGCGACTTGCGGGCTACCTCCCCTCGCTGCTTGCGCTCGAGGAGCGGGTGTGGCGGGATCGCGCCTATGGTGACATGTGGTCGTACATGCTGCTCGCCGAAGGGTTCGTCGACATCGTCGCAGAATTCGATGTGAAGCCGTACGACCTTGCGGCGCTCGTCCCGATTGTCCGCGAGGCCGGCGGCACATTCACTGACATCGAAGGCAACGAAAGCGCCTGGAATGGCAGTTCCCTCGCGACGAACGGGGCGCTCCACGAGGCTGTTATCTCAGCGGTGGAGGCCGCGCGATGAGCGCTCAGCGATCCACCAAAGAATCTCGCGCTGGCCTCGCGGCACTCGCTCTGGGTGTCGATGCCGTCTTGGTCATCGTATTCGCTGGCATTGGCCGCGGAAGTCACGCGAGAGCGGCAACGGTCGCTGGTCTCTTCGAGACCGCATGGCCGTTCCTCGCGGGTCTCGCGATCGTCTGGCTCGCGGCGTTCGTGTGGCGGAGCCCGCTCGCCGTTCTCCGCGCGGGTGTACCCGTGTGGATCGGGACTGTAGCGCTCGGCATGCTGCTTCGCATGCTCTCGGGTCAGGGAACCGCGCTTCCCTTCGTGATCGTCGCGACACTCACGCTCGCGCTCATGCTCATCGGATGGCGGATTATCGTTGCAGTCGTCAGCTGGATGCGACGGCGTCGGCGAGCAAAATAGAGAAATGGACCACCCATACGGGCGGTCCATTTGCAAAAACCCCAGTGTGATGCGATACCGGTGGAGCCGCGGGGAATTGAACCCCGGTCCACTTCGACAATTCCATGCCTTCTACGAGCGTAGTTCGTGCATGCGTTCTACTCGGCCCCAACCTTTGTCACGAACACCTAGGTTGACAGGCCCAGCCTCAGAAAAAGTCCCGATATGCCCTGAGACACGACATATCAGCAAGCCTCCTAGATGACGCCAGGAACCGGGGCGGAGGCCCACCCGACCTGACGGACTCGGTCTCGTGCTTAGGCAGCG
>JBEBUJ010000054.1:0-16487 GCA_040393365.1 Leucobacter denitrificans | reverse complement strand
AGCCTCACGAAGCGTGCAGATGTGTTCTTCAACCTGCGCCAGCTGCTCAAGCAGCGCACCAACGACCTCGCAGCTATCGTGACGAGCGAGCACGGCAAGGTGCTCGCAGACGCAGCCGGTGAGGTCGCCCGCGGCCTCGAGAACGTTGAGTTCGCTTCTGGCCTCATGAACCTTCTCAAGGGCGAGCGCGACGAGCAGGTCTCGACCGGCATCGACGTGCACTCGATCAAGCAGCCAGTCGGCGTCGTTGCGGCAATCACCCCGTTCAACTTCCCGATCATGGTTCCGCTTTGGATGATCGCGTCGGCGATCGCGTGCGGCAACACGGTTGTGCTGAAGCCTTCCGAGCGCGACCCATCTGCCTCGATCTTCATCGCAGATCTCTTCCGCGAGGCTGGCCTCCCAGACGGCGTGCTCAACGTTGTGAACGGTGACAAGACTGCTGTCGATACGCTGCTCGACGCGCCTGATGTCAAGGCTGTAAGCTTCGTCGGATCCACCCCGATCGCGAAGTACATTTACGAGCGCGCCGCCGCGAACGGCAAGCGCGTGCAGGCACTCGGTGGGGCGAAGAACCACATGCTCGTTATGCCAGACGCTGACCTCAAGGTCACCGCAGACGCAGCAGTTTCGGCCGCGTACGGTGCTGCTGGCGAGCGTTGCATGGCGATCTCGGTTCTCGTCGCCGTGGGCGATGAGGTTGCGGATCGCGTGATCCCCGAGATCGTCAGCCGCATCAAGGATCTGAAGATCGGCGACGGCGCTGCCGAGGGCACCGACATGGGCCCGCTCATCACTCCTGAGGCGAAGGCCCGCGTTGAATCCTACGTCGCTGGCGCAGAGGCAGAGGGCGCAACCATTGTTGTTGACGGCCGCGACTTCACCTACGAGGGCGACGGCTTCTTCACCGGAGCGACCCTGCTCGATCACGTGAAGACCGACAGCAAGGTGTACCGCGACGAGATCTTCGGGCCGGTGCTCGCAGTTGTGCGCGTGAAGACCTATGAAGAGGGCCTCCAGCTCATCAACGATCACCAATTCGGCAACGGAACCGCGATCTTCACTCGCGATGGCGGCGTTGCTCGCCAGTTCGAGTTCGACGTCGAAGCAGGCATGGTCGGCGTCAATGTGCCGATCCCCGTTCCCGTTGGAGCATTCTCGTTCGGAGGCTGGAAGGATTCGCTCTTCGGCGACACCCACATCTACGGCCCAGAGTCGATCAACTTCTACACTCGCTCGAAGGTCGTCACCACGCGTTGGCCAGATCCCGAGCAGTCGAAGATCGACCTCGGCTTCCCGAGCAACAGCTAGCCCGAAAGGTCACACGGCGATGACTGACTACATCGATCTCGCGGGAACCCCGCAGACGTTTGGTGACACCGATGCGCAGCGTGAGGTGCGCGAGAACGACCGTAACTATGTCTTCCACTCGTGGTCGGCGCAGGGTGCGATCAACCCACTACCTATTGCAAAGGGAGAGGGCGCGAAGTTCTGGGACTACGACGGCAACGAGTACCTCGACTTCTCGTCGCAACTCGTAAACCTCAATCTCGGGCACCAGCATCCGGGGCTCATCAAGGCGATTCAGGAGCAAGCGGGACGTCTCGCGACAATCCAGCCTGCTCTCGCAAACGACGTGCGCGGCGAGCTTGCTAAGCGCATCGTCGAGCACTCGTTCGAGGGCGCGCGCTCGGTGTTCTTCACGAACGGTGGCGCTGATGCTGTGGAGTACGCGGTGCGCATGGCACGTCACCACACCGGCCGCCAGAAGGTGCTGTCGCGGTTCCGTTCGTACCACGGCTCGACCGGCACTGCGATCACCCTCACGGGCGAACCGCGCCGCTGGGCGAACGGCACGCTTGATGCCGGTGTCGTGCACTTCACGGGCCCGTTTGCGTACCGCAGCGCGTTCTACGCGAGCTCACCCGAGGAAGAGACCGAGCGTGCGCTCGCGCACCTTGAGCAGACGATTCAGCTCGAGGGGTCCGAGACCATCGCCGCGATCATTCTCGAGACCGTGACCGGCACCAATGGTGTGCTCGTGCCGCCGCCCGGGTATCTCCCAGGCGTTCGCGCGCTCTGCGACAAGTACGGCATCGTGTACATCGCAGACGAGGTCATGGTCGGCTTCGGTCGCACCGGCGAGTGGTTCGCGTACCAGGGCTTCGACGTGAAACCCGACCTCGTGACGTTCGCTAAGGGTGTCAACTCGGGGTACGTGCCACTCGGTGGTGTGGTGATCTCTGAGGAGATCCACAACACCTTCACCGATCGCGCGTTCCCGGGTGGCCTCACCTACTCGGGTCACCCGCTCGCCTGTGCTTCGGGCGTCGCAACCTTCGACATCTTTGAAGAAGAGGGCATTCTTGAGCGCGTGCGCGATCTCGGAGCGCGGGTCATCGAGCCCCGGTTGAAGGAGCTCGCCGAGAAGCACAAATCGGTCGGCGAAGTTCGAGGCAAGGGCTTCTTCTGGGCGCTTGAACTCGTGGTGGATCGCGAGACCCGTGAGCCGCTCGTGCCGTTCAACGCGTCGGGCGAAGCTGCTGCTCCGTTCAACGCGGTTGTCGCAGCCTGCAAGCAGGCTGGACTCTGGCCGTTTGCTGCCGGCAACCGTCTACAGGTCGCCCCTCCGCTCGTGACGAGCGAGGAAGATCTCGTGCGCGGCCTCGACATCATCGATGCGGCACTCGACGTGGCAGATAGCTACTACACGGGCGAATAATCGCTCGCTCACAGACTGGCTCGGTTCGAAACGGACCGGGCCAGTCCTGTTTAGTGCCGAGTTTTTATCGCTTACCCCTGTATCTTTTCGCGGTAAAGGTTCAGAATGAGGGAAGGTCCTGCGGGGGACCTGTTTTCTGGGGAAGGAATCACGCTGAATGAGTGCGCTCGAAGACATTCAAAAGTACGCCCCTGGGGCGAAGAAATCAGTTGTAGCCAATATGGAGAAGACGTTTGCCCGTACGCTGAGCAATGCGGACACACGCATGGTGGCCTATAGCGATCGGTCAGATCTCGCAATGGTGCGAGAGACGTTCGTGAAGGGCAAGCTCGGCATTGCAGCCGCAGACGCATTGATAGACGAGGCAATCGCAGAAGTCGGTGATCAGGTCGACGGCTGTGCGCAGCGTCTCACGGTGTACTACCTGCTTGCCGAGCGCTACGGAAAGCTCGACGTTTTTGCGTAGATCGGGAACACCGACAACCGACGTTTTGGGGTCGCGTGCAGCGCGATGGGTTGCCGACCAGTGACGTTCGGCTCAGTAGCCAGGTACCCGATCGGGGCCTTCCCCGTTCTCCGACACGTACGCGTCGGGACCGTCTTCGACCGCCTGAGGCTCCATGTACATGAACTCAAGGATGTTCCCGTCGGGATCATCCATGCTACGGGAATACATGAAACCGTAATCCTGCGGATCGCGGGACTCCTTACCGCCCGCTGCGAGGCCCGCCTCGACTGTGGAATCGACGTGTTCTCGTGAATCGCGAGAGAGCGCGATAAGAGCCTGGGCACTTGTGTGCGGATCGACGATCTGCTTGTCGGTGAACTGGGAGAAGTGCGCGTGGGTGAGCACCATGAAGAACGTGTGTTCATCCCAGACGATGCAGGCGGCATTCTCGTCGGTGAAAACGGGATTGATCTCGCAGCCGAGTGCCGTATAGAAGGCCTTGCTGCGTTCGAGGTCGTTCGTGGTGAGGTTGACGAATATCATGTGACTTCCTTGTCTCGATGGGTCTCCGGATGCTGTAAAGCTTACGGCGTGAGGTCGGCGGCGATGCCCCATCCACTCGGCGCAAATTGCTGTTTCAAGGCTGATGAAGCAGCAATTTGCGCCGACTCAAGGTTGTCTGGGTGTTCTCGCTTAGCGCCCCAGCCCTCGCTTCGCTCCGCGGCCCGCGGCAGTGGCCGCGCCGGGCGCGGAACTCGAAAGCTTTGCTTTCTCGTTCAGCGCCCGCCAGTCGCGAGACGCATGAGATCGGAGCTCAGGTCGATACCGAGCTCGGTGCCGCCTGCGCTGCCGAAGGAGTGCTGGTACTCGATCCACCCCTCACCGCGGGCGCTGTCACGGAAGCCGCCCTTGACGAGCGCGATAAGCTCGCGCGCCGCGCGATCCACACGACCGCCGAACTCCTTGCTGTTCCAGTCGTCGGGCGAGCTCACGAGGGAGGTCGGTGCCGTCACCGTGCGCAGATACGAGAAGAAGCCGCGCAACTGGTCGTCGACCACGAGCGAGTGCCGTGGGCTGCCCGCCGTCGCCGCGAGCACCACAGGGGTGCCGATGAGCAAGTCGTTGTCGAGCACCTGGAAGAACGACGAGAACAACCCGCTCGCCGCCGCCTTGTAAATTGGCGTTGCGGCGATGATGGCGTCGGCATCGCGCATGAGTTCTATCGCGCGCTCGAGCTCTGGGGAGACGAGTTGCGTCGTGAGCGCAGCCATGATGTCTCCGGCGAGGGGCCGTAGCTCAATGACCCTGGCTTCCATTTCGATGCCCTGGCGCTTCGCCTCGGCAAGTGCCTTCTGCGTGAGGCGGTCGGCGAGGAGACGCGTGGTCGATGGATCGCTGGCTCCGGCATTCACGACGACGAGATGTTTGATGTCGGTCATTCGTATGATCCTGTCTAGTCTTGCTCTGAAGCGCCTGTTGCGTGCGCTGCAATAAGTTTCTGTGTGAGTCGCTTGAGTTCGCCGAGCTCTTCGGGCTCGAGTACGCGAAGCGCTTTACCAATGTCGCGACCGTGTGCCCTGCCGAGTTCGCGCTGTACTCGCTTACCTTCCTCGCTGAGCCTCACGAGTACCGCGCGGCCGTCGTGCGGATCGGTCTCGCGTTCGAGCAGGCCCCGGGTGACGAGCCGATCCACCATACGCGAGAGAGCGGGCTGGCTGAGCAGCACCCCGCTTTGCAGGTCACACAGCCGTGTTGGTTCGGCCCGCTTCGCGAGTGTGTACAGCACGTCGTACTCCCGCATGCTCGCTTCGTTCCAGATGGGGTGGGCTCCAAAGTGTGCGGAGAGCCTCGAGTACGCGGTCATCAGCGACTCCCATGCCTCGTTCGCGAGGCGTATATCTGTTCTCTTGCTGACCATTGGTCTCACAGTCCAAACGCTGCGCCCTTAAGCGCGGGGCTGTCTTGGTACGGCGAACCGCCGGTAACGTTGTCGCCCCGGTTTGCGTTTGGCCGAGGCTGACGAGGCTCGGCATCGCCGTACTTCGCCTTGACGAGCGACTCATGAGTCGGAGCGTCTGGCACCTCGGGGTCGCGGCGTGCGTCGTACTCTGCGCGGAGTACCGGCAGCACCTCAGAGCCGAAGAGATCGAGTTGCTTGAGCACAGTGGAGGTTGGGAGGCCCGCGTGATCGATGAGGAACATCTGGCGCTGGTAGTCACCGAACATCTCGCGAAACGAGAGGGTCTTGTCGACGACCTCTTGCGGGCTGCCCACGGTGAGCGGGGTCTGATTCGTGAAGTCTTCCATTGACGGGCCGTGACCGTATACCGGAGCTTCGTCGAAGTACGGGCGGAACTCTTTCGCAGCGTCTTGCGAGTTCTTCGCAATGTAGGCCTGGCCGCCAAGGCCTACGATCGCTTGCTTTGCCTTGCCATGGCCGTAGTGCTCAAAGCGCTGACGATAGAAATTGATCAGGCGCAACGAGTGTGCAGACGGCGCAAAGATGTGATTCGAGAAAAACCCATCGCCGTAGTACGCAGCTTGCTCAGCAATTTCGGGGGTGCGGATCGAGCCGTGCCATACAAAGGGCGCGACGTCATTGAGCGGGCGAGGTGTCGAGGTGAAGCCCTGCAGCGGAGTGCGGAAGTTACTCTCGTAGTCGACGACGTCTTCGCTCCAAAGCTTATGGAGCAGGTTGTAATTCTCGAGCGCGAGTGGGAGCGAGGAGCGGATGTCCTTTCCGAACCACGGATACACAGGCGCGGTATTGCCGCGACCGAGCATGAGATCCATGCGGCCCTCGGCGAGGTGCTGAAGCATCGCGTATTCCTCGGCGATACGCACTGGATCATTCGTCGTAATGAGCGTCGTGCTCGTGGTGAGCTTGAGCTTCGTGGTCTGGGCAGCGATGTAGGCGAGGAAGGTTGTTGGACTCGACGAGAAGAATGGTGGGTTGTGATGCTCACCAATGGCAAAAACGTCGAACCCGACTTCCTCTGCGTGTTTCGCAATCTGCGCGAGTCCTTTGATGCGCTCTGCTTCGCTCGGGGTTTCTCCCGTGACGGGATCGCGTGTGACGTCTGAGACGGAGAAGATTCCGAATTCCATGTTGAGTGCTCCCTGGGATCTGCGGGGGCGGTGGCTCGTAACCCCGCTCCAGTTCAATTATATGCGCTTGCATATAAATATAACCAGATGCTCCTGCTTCTATTCCCGGGTTTTACAACCTAACTTCCAACCGGCATCTCTAGAGCGCGTCTTGGACCTTCTAAGCGTGCGACTGTGATCTGTAGGTTTACGAGACTGTTTGACACATCGGTGATGCGTTGGTGTGCCCTGGCAACTTCCTGTCGAACCTCGATTAGTTGTTTGTCGATCTGTTCGAATCTCTTGTCGACCTGTTCGAACCTCTTGTCGATGCGAAGCTCGAGGCGCTGCAGCATGACGTGAATACCACCGAAAATAGTGGCGACGGCACCGAACACAGCCACAATCGTTGTGATTATTTCAGCCGACACGTACATACCTCGATTCTTGCCCTCATGTGGGGGCAACTGCAAGACGAGGGTATTCAGAATCAGCGAGGAACGATCAGGAAACTCATGGATTGTGGACAACTTCCACTGAGAATTCAAGACTTCCCGGTTGTGGACGGAGATAGAACGTTAGAACACCATGGGACGGTCGTACTCGTCCTCGAACGTTCCGCCGAGGAGTGAAGGATCAATCTCAACGACTACGGGCACGTGATCGCTCGGCGCGTCACCCTTGCGCTCGTCGCGATGAATACTCGCGTCCGTTACGGTATCGGCGAACGCTTGCGATCCAAGTATGAAATCAATTCGCATGCCCTCGTTCTTCGGAAAGCGACCTGCCTTGTAGTCCCAGAACGTGTATCCGTCGGGAACGATGGGGCGCACGACGTCGTCGAGGTAAGGTGCGAATGCCTCAAAGGCCGCGCGCTCGACAGGTGAAATGTGGGTTGAGTGGCCGGGAACAAAGCTCGGATCACCCATATCGGAGTCGAGCGGAGCTATGTTCCAGTCGCCCATGAGGGCCAAAGCAAGCTCTGGATCCTCACCCAGCCACGTGTCGACGTTGTTCTTGAGTTGTGTCAGCCACTCCAGCTTGTATTCGAGGTGTGGATCGATGAGCGAGCGCCCGTTTGGAACGTACAGGTTCCAGAGCCTCAGGTCGCCAACGGTGAGGCCGAGCGCCCGTGCTTCGAGCGGCAATCCGTTCGGGCCCACGCCCTGCACCTCTTCTTGACCTCTGATCGGCTTTCCGAATCCCGGCATGCCCTCGAAGCTGCGCTCGACATCACTCATCTCATGTCTGCTCGCGAAGGCTACGCCGTTCCACTGGTTCAAACCGTGAATCTCTAGTTGGTAGCCCGCCTGCTCAAATGCTGCGACCGGAAACTGGTCAGGCCGACATTTGATCTCCTGCATCGCGAGTACATCAATGTCCTCACGCTGCAGCCAGTCAACCACGCGTCCGAATCGGGTACGGATCGAGTTCACATTCCAAGTCGCGATGCGCATGAAAACCAGCCTAGCCGTCAGAAGAAGACGGTGCGACGTGGCAGACGTGGTCGCTGTACCCAGAAACGCGCTCGATCCCTGCCAAGAGAGTGAATCTCTGTGACAGGGGCCGAGCGCGTGTGGACCCTTCGTTTATGCGCGGGAGCGGATCCGCCTTACCGTGAGCAGCGCACCACCTGCGAGCAGGAGCACCAACATGAGGCCGATCGGGAGCGGTGATCCACCCGTCAGAGCGATCGTTGGTGAGTCGTTGCCCGAAACGGCGGTGTAGGTGAAATCGCCAGGGTTTGAGCTACCGAGCGGGCACACCACCACGACATCGGCAGTACCGACTGAGCCCGCTGGCGTGGTGACAACGATGGTGTTGTCGTTCACGACGCGTAAGTTCGTTGCCGGTACTCCATCGAATGTCACGCTGGTGCAAAGACCGAACCAGGTGCCAGTGATGGTGACCTCAGTGCCGCCGGTCTGCGGCCCCGTGTCAGGCGTGATGTCAGTGATCGTCGGAGATCCGGGAGCTGCGGTGTAGGTGAAGACACCCGGACCTGAATTACCTGCAGGATTGAGCACAATCACCTCGGCCGGACCGACCGCTCCTGCTGGAGTGGTGGCGGTGATGGTGGTGTCGTTCACTACGGCAAACGCGGTCCCGTCGTTTTCGCCGAACGTCACCCCGGTTGCGCCGGTGAATCCGGTGCCAGTGATGGTGACTTCGGTGCCGCCGGTCTGCGGTCCGCTGTTTGGGACAATGCCGGTGATCATCGGTGCATCAGCGACTTCGGTGTAAGTGAACTCACCCGGAGCGGAATCGCCTTCGGGCGCGGTCACAACGACGTCCGCTAGACCGACATTTCCCGCGGGAGTGACGACCGTGATCGTCGTGTCATTGACAATGTTCAGGTTCGTGCCTGGAACCCCGTCGAACGTGACTTCGGTCGTGCCGGAGAAGTCGGTGCCAGTGATGGTGACTTCGGTGCCGCCGGTTTGCGGCCCGCTGTCAGGAGTAATGTCGGTGATCGTTGGCGCGTTCACGACCTCGGTATAGGTGAAGTCACCTGGCGTCGAGTTCCCAGCTGGGTGCTCAACGATCACGACAGCGACACCTGGGGTTCCAGGAGGAGTCACCACGGTGATTGTCGTGTCGTTCACTATGGTGAAGTCCGCTCCCGGTTCTCCATCGAAGGTCACCCCGGTTGCATATGTGAACCCGGTGCCTGTCACTGTCACTGCCGTTCCGCCGGTTTCTGGTCCCTCGGTCGGGGTGAGGCCAGTGATCGTTGGCACTGCCAAGTACGTGAACTCGCCAGGTTCCGAGTCGCCATTTGCGTGCTCGACCACTACCTCCGCCGCACCCGGTGTACCGGCAGGCGTTGTGACTGTGATTTCGGTGTCGCTCACGACATCGAGTGCGGATCCCGCGGTCCCGTCAAAGGTGACTCCGGTCGCGCCGGTGAATCCGGTGCCAGTCACAGTTACTAAGGTTCCGCCGGTTTCAGGTCCCTCAGTGGGAGTGAGTCCAGTAATCGTCGGTGCGACTGGAACTGCAAGGTAGCTAAAGATTCCTGGTGCGGACGTTCCCGCGGGTGATGCCACAACAACGTCGGCCGGCCCGGCGGTTCCCGCGGGCGTGGTGACGGTGATTTCGGTGTCGCTTACGACATTGAGTTCGGTTCCTGCGGTCCCGTCGAACGTGACTCCGGTTGCGCCGGTGAATCCGGTGCCAGCAATTGTGACGACCGTTCCGCCAGCCTCTGGACCTTCATTCGGTGTGATGCTGGAAATTACAGGAACTGCTGCGGGCAGAACTGCGTTTGGGCCGACGCTTGCGCGGGCGAGGTCTACTGTCGCGACGCCCCCGCTGCCGAGCACATCCCCCACCGTGAGCCGGAGAGCGATTTCATCGTACGTTCCGTCCGAGTGTTCTTGAACATTGCCTTTCAGCGAGGCGACGCCATTGATGAGTTGGAATGCGTCGGCTAACGGCGTCAGAATTCCCTCTACGGCGCCATCTACAGTGGGCTGAACGGCGGCGATGACGCCATCCTGTTCGTGAAAGAGCGCGTTTGTGATTGGCGACGCAAGCGCCGAAAGAACCGTCCCCACAGGAACCGTGGATGTTCCAACGAGCGGAACGGTAAGGGACACATTTGCCGTTGCTGTGTGATCAAGGACTTGGCCGACGGTTCCGCTCACCTCGGCATCGATCGCAATGACGAGTAGGTCGACGCTTGCGCTTATGTTCACCTGAGCAGCATTGAGCGTAGTTGTGAGCGTAGTTTCGACGAGGGTCGGGACCTGGTTCAAAAGGTCTGTGATGCTGTCAACAAGCTCAGTGATGACTGCAGGAGACAGGATTTCTTGACCTACGTCTAAGTTGTTCAGCCCCGTTCCAGGCGCCGCACTCGTGAGGAGCGCGTCGAGATCCGCTGTGATGGCACCTGTGCGGAGATTAATCGTGACTACTCCGTCAGTAAGTGGCGTATCGAGCAAGGTATTCAGTGCACCAGCGATATCAGTGGTAACTGTGGCTGTAATGCCATCACTGCCGGGTAGAGCTTCGAGGAGAGGGTTCAGAGTGCTCAACGCGACAGCGAGCGCGCCGCTCGGTCCCGTGAGTCCGTTCACGGCAGTGTCCACGGTCGAGGCGACGCCGGTGGGCCCGACGAGTGTGTTCACAAGATCGCCGATTGCGGGTACCTGGGTGCTCAGGTCTGCGCCAGCAATGCTGTAATCACGGGTGATGGCTGAGGTTGCTCCGTCGAGAGTTGCCTCTGAGGTGATGGCACCGATTTGAAGGTCGAGGTTTGCGATGTTCTCCGTGATTGCCTCACCGAGAAGCGGGGTGAGACTGAGGCTGGCATTCGACGGGTACGCACCAGATCCCGTGGTATCGACGATTCCGGCGTCGCTCACCGCGCCCGTAGCCGCGCGGGAGACTCCGTTGTCGCTCGCGCTCGTGTACTGGTTCACCGAACCAAGCTGAAGGAATGTGCCTAGGGGAACCGAAACTCCGCCTGGAACTGCAAGGTTGAGGGCATTCAGCGCGGTGAGATCGATGCTTGCAGTGTCGATGTCTGGATCAGGAACTCCAGCATTTGATGACTGGGCAGACGCGAGTAACGCGACATCGTCGAGTGAGACCCCGTCGAGCAACAAAGAACCCCCGAGGAATCGAGCCTCGGAGGTTGAAGTATCACCAGGAGCAGCCTGGGCAGCGGTCACGCCTGCAATCGGCAGGGATCCGACCACCATGAGCGCAGACGTCGCAATTGCGACTCCACGCCCACGATGTCTTGAAGGAGGGTTACCTGATCGGTTGTCGGTTGTGAGACCGAGCGCTCTCTGAATTGACAACAGCGTGGACGCAAGTGCGCGCATGTGTTTCCCCTTATTGCTACGTAGCTCGGCTAGACGCGCGACTCCCCGTGAGCGCTGCTCCAGCCTCGCTTTGGTTCTCTTAGGCCCATGTTGCTCAACAGAAACGTAGGTTGTCAACGGGAAATCGAAAGCTTGAACTTAGGTTAAACACAGACTAGGACTTTCGTTACTTCAGTATTCTCGCGCGGTTCACAGACAGGCTCGAGAGTATGGGAAGCATGCATCAAATTGGTGCTGGAGAGAGGAGTCGCTCAGATGGCATCCAAAGAACTCACGCTCGACAGCTTCGCCACGACGGTGGGCACGGATGGAATAGTCCTCGTCGACTTTTGGGCCGATTGGTGTGGGCCGTGCAAGGCATTCGCGCCGGTATTTGAGTCGGCGTCTGAAACTCACGAAGACATCGTGTTTGGCAAGGTGGACACTGAGGCGGAGCAGCAACTCGCCGCTAGTTTTCAAATAACTTCGATCCCTACTCTTATGGTGTTTCGAGACGGTATTCTCGTGTACTCACAGCCAGGCGCTCTCGCCGCGCCCCAACTTGAACAATTAGTGCAGGGTGCGCGAGATCTCGATATGGATGACGTGCGCAAGCAGGTTGCAGAGCAACAGGCGGCTGCAAAACAAGCTGCCAACGAACAGTCGGCGGAATAGATACCGAGGAAACCTACCCACATGAATGCAGTTACCGATCCACAACCCATCATCCTTGACGTGCGGACACCGGAGGAGTATCAGTCCGGGCATTTAGATGGAGCGCAACTCGTGAACTTCCTCGAGGGGGACGTGCATGCCGCGATTCCGCAACTCGACCCGACGGCTGATTACCTTGTGTACTGCAAATCAGGCGGACGCTCGGGTCAAGCCGTCGAGCTGATGCAGCAGTCTGGGTTTACGAGTGCGGTGAATCTTGGTGGGCTCGAAGACGCCGCGGAGACCACGGGTATCGCTATCGTGCGTTAGTTCGCGCGTACTCACAAATGAGAATACCCGGCCAGCGCGATCATTCAGCAAGTGGTTTGTGGCTCCGCGAACTCAGTGATGAGGTTGTGATCGAAAGGGAAGCCAATGATCGATGATTCGTCGCGTGTCGACCCCGCGTTCACTCATCTGCACGAGCCGCACGCCGAAGATGCGAGCAAGCGCATGAACTGGTTGCGTGCCGGCGTGCTTGGCGCAAATGACGGCATCGTGTCCGTCGCAGGCGTGGTAGTCGGTGTCGCTGCTGCCGCTCCCGGGAATATCACTGCGATTGCTACGGCGGGGATCGCAGCGCTAGTTGCGGGAGCCTTCTCAATGGCAGGCGGTGAGTACGTTTCAGTGAGCACCCAGCGTGACACCGAAAAGGCCCTGATCGCTCAGGAGATGTGGGAACTCGAGGAGATGCCCGAAGAAGAACTCTCCGAACTCGCGGGCCTTTACCAGCAACGTGGGCTCTCGCCCGAACTCGCGAAGCAGGTCGCCGTCGAACTGACAGCACACGACGCGCTCGCTGCACATGCCGAAGCAGAACTCGGAATTGATCCTCAGGAGTTCACAAGCCCCTGGGCGGCCGCGTTCTCCTCGTTAATTGCATTCACCATCGGCGCGCTGGTGCCGTTTCTCATGATCCTGCTCCCAATCGGTGCTCCGGTGCCGGTCACCGCGGCCGCGGTTGTCATCGGCCTGTTCCTCACCGGATTCATTAGCGCCAAACTCGGCGGCGCACCCGTACTGCCGGCAATCCTACGGAATGTGCTGATGGGGTCCGCAACCATGACGGCAACCTACCTCATCGGATTGACCTTCGGCGTCGCCATTAGCTGACCAAGTCCGGCGTCATCGCCGGACGGGCACAGATTCCAGGGTTCGCTGAGACGATCGAACAATTCGCGAGGCCCTGAATGCAAGCCACCTGCGTCTCACCGATGCCACTCACCAGAGGCGGTTCCAGGCCATCATTCTCGAGCGGAAATCCGTGACTTGATCTGCATCAAGGCCAAGACCCGAGCCCGCTCATATCCTGAAGTGCATAGATCAGGAAACTATCCCGGTCACACCCACTTGTGGGGCAGCGAGAAAGGGTTCACAATGAGCAACACGGCTGACACCACCCACACTCTCCTTCGTGCTGAGGGCTTCTCATGCCCCTCGTGTGTCAGCAAGATCGAGAAACAAGTCAAACGTCTCGAGGGTGTCGAGAGCGTGAGGGTCCATTTTGCGTCCGGACGCATCGAGGTTGATCACGACGAGGCTACGACGTCGGTCGATGACCTGATTGCCGCCGTTGACAAGGCCGGATATAGATCCAAGGCTTCCGACTTCTGACACTCATCTTCTGAAAGGAAAGACGGAGACATCGTGGGACCTTTCCGAACATGTAGACGAAGCAACTGGTGCGTTCCGTTCGTTTCTGGCCTCCTGATCCTCGCTTCATTCGGCATCGAACATCTGTTCAGCGGGGCGTGGAATGTCACCATCGGCCAGCAGTGGTGGATCGACGCAGACGAGCACGCTCACGGATCAGGCCATGTGTTTACGCTCGCCAATGCATGCATGCTCGCGGCGGCGATCGTCGCTGGCTACGGCGTCGTGGTGAAGGCCTTCCGTGCCCTGTCGGTGAAGCTCATCAGCATCGATCTGCTCGTATCGATCGCGGCTATTGGCGCGAGCGTTATCGGGAACTTCTGGGAGGCGGCCGCGGTCACATTCTTGTTTGCCGTTGGTCACGCTCTCGAGGCTGGCACGATGAATAAGACACGTGCCGCACTTGCAGCCCTCGTGGCGGTGGCACCCGACATCGCGATTGTGCTTCGCGACGGCGACCAGGTTGAAATCCCGGCGAACCAGGTGCGGCTGGGCGAGATCGTGCTCGTGAAGAACGGTTCGAAAATCCCTGTAGATGGGCAAGTAGTATCGGGCGTCGGAGCAATTGATGAGGCTTCGATCACCGGCGAGTCTATCCCGGTCGAGAAGACGAAGTCAGATTACGTGTTTGCTGGAACAATCTCACGCAGCGGATTCCTGCAGGTGTTGGCAACAGAGATCGGCGCAGACACGACTCTTGCGCGCGTCATCCACCGGGTCGAAGAAGCGCAGGATACGAAGGCGAAAACTCAGGCGTTCATTGACCGTTTCTCCAAGTGGTACACGCCCGCCGTAATGGTGCTTGCTTTGGCCGCCGGTCTCATTTCCCACGACGTCGCGCTTGCACTTACCTTGCTGGTGATTGGTTGCCCCGGTGCATTGGTGATTTCGATTCCGGTGGCGATCGTAGCCGGAATCGGTCGCTCTGCCCGCAATGGCATCCTCATCAAGGGCGGCGAGTACCTAGAAACCTCCGCGAAGATTTCGGCTGTTGCGGTAGATAAGACCGGTACTCTCACGGAGGGCAGACCAATGTTGACGGACATAGTAGTGCTCGACCCTGCTCTGAAACGTGGCGATGTGCTGCGCCTGGCTGCCGCTGCAGAGGCTGGATCGGGGCACCCGCTGGCCCGACCGATTCTCGATACCGCGCGAGATGAAGGCGTCGCCCCCGAGGATCTACCCAGTGCTGTGACTTCGGTAGTTGGCAAGGGTATTGTGGCAGAGATCAACGGCAGGCGGGTGCTCATCGGTAATGCGCCGCTACTCGCGCAATATGGCATCACTGACGATGCGGGTTCATCGGCCGTCGCAGAAGGATTCGCAGCGGCTGGTAAGACCCCCATGACTGTTGCGGTCGGCGACCGTGTCGTCGGTGTCATCGGTGTCGCCGATCCCATCCGTGAGGATGCGCCCGAGATGATCCGACGGTTGCATGCGGCCGGGGTAGAGAAGGTCGTGATGCTCACTGGTGATACGCGGCGCGTGGCAGAGGCCATTGGCCGGGCTGTTGGCGTTGACGAGATCCATGCCTCGCTGCTACCCGAAGGCAAACTGGATGCCGTCACCAAGATGCAGCGCGCAGGTCACATCGTTGCGATGGTCGGTGACGGGGTGAATGACGCACCTGCGCTGGCAACTGCAGACATCGGGGTGGCGATGGGGGCTGCTGGGTCTGCCGTGGCAGTCGAGACGGCAGACATCGCCTTGATGGGAGACTACCTCCTGAAACTGCCAGAGGCGATCCGACTCGCGAAACGCACCATAGGTGTGATGCGACAGAACATCACCATCGCGCTCATCACTGTGATCCTCCTTCTGATCGGCGTTTTTACCGGAGGCGTAACTATGGCAATCGGCATGCTCATACACGAAGGGTCGGTTCTTTTGGTGATACTTAACGCGATGCGACTGCTGCGCAACACACAAGGTGCCACAACCATGCCAAAACCCGAACGCACACTCGGCCGCACGGCAGAATCGGCAACTGCCGAGCGCGAACAAACCAAATCCTCGAAAAGAATATGAGGGCACCAGACAAGCACATCGGTTCTGGTGGGAAGTGAGTTCGGTGACGAGGCGCATGAGGCTACCGGCCGGCTGCTGAGCTTCGTTTCCGGGAGTGAAGAGGCCGACCTCGAGGCTCATCCCGTGCAGTCGATACAACTCGCGTGTTGCCATACTAGGAGAGAGGAGGCCGATGCTTATGTCGTTACCAGACATGGACGAATCCCGCTCCGAAGAACTCTGCGTGACACGGGTTCCACTTTTTCGCGGGCTCACACACGAACAGCAGCTTGAGGTCGCAAGCGTGGCACGCCCGACTCTGCTCGATCGTGCTGAACGAGTGTACTCGAAGGGTTCGAACATCTCGCAACTCATGGTGGTGCATACCGGCCGAGTCAAAATCTCGCGAACGAGCCTCGACGGGCACGAGCAGATCATCCGCGTGCTCGGGGCCGGCGGTTTTATCGGAGAGTCCGCATTTCTCAGCGGTGTCCGACCCAATCATGACGCTACCGCACTGGAATCATCACAATTGTGTGTGTTCCATCATGCGGATCTCGAGCGCCTCGTGGAGAAGCACCCGAGTATCGGGTTGCGAATGCTGGAGAGCGTCAGCCGGCGTCTTGGAGAGACCGAAGAGCGATTGGCCTCTGTCATCTCAGGAGATATCTCCTCCAGGCTCGCAAGCTATCTGCTCGCTTTGCCCTCACGGCACGGGTCAGGGATCCATCCTGAGGTTGAGTTGCCATTGGCGAAGAAGGATATTGCTTCGTTGCTGGACACTACCCCGGAGTCTTTGAGTCGACAATTGCGCCGTCTCAGTGACTCCGGCGTGATCATACAAGCACCCCGAGGTAAGATCACGATTGCCGACATCAACGCACTGAGTGCACTCTCGGCTCGCTTGTGAAGAAGAGGGTCGTGTAAGCGGGGACAACCTGTGAGCTCTCAGCCAGGTCCCGCAGGCAATCATCGACGAACCCTCGGTCACCGGCGAACCGCTTCCCGACTGACTCTGCGCGCCGACATCAACGCAACCGTT
>JBEBUJ010000053.1:0-16563 GCA_040393365.1 Leucobacter denitrificans | reverse complement strand
AGTCTCGGGTGGAGGCGGCCGATTAGTGGCCGAGGAGCTTCATCGCCTGCTTGGCATCGCCCTTGGCGAGCACCTGCTCGGCGTTCAGACGGCGCTTGCGCTTCGAGGACTTGACCTCGAGGTTGTGGCGCATGCCGGCCTGCTGCTTCATCAGCTTGCCGGAGCCGGTGAGCTTGAAGCGCTTCTTGGCCCCCGAGTGGGTCTTCTGCTTGGGCATCGGTTTTCTCCTTGTTGTGGTCTGCCGCGTAAGCGGCTATGTCGTTGAGGTCTTATTCGGCCGACTGGCTTGGCTTGTCGGCCCGCCTATTGGCCTTCTCCTCGGCACGGCGCGCATTCTGCTCTGCCTTTGCCTCAGACTTGTTCTTCACGGGCGCAATCACCATCACCATGTTGCGGCCATCGATGCGGGGATTCGACTCGACCGTGCCGTATTCGACGATGTCTTCTGCGAACTGCTGGAGCAAGCGCACACCCTGCTCGGGGCGCGACTGCTCGCGGCCACGAAAGAGGATCATCGCTTTCACTTTGTCACCCTGTGACAAGAAGCCGATCGCGCGCTTCAGTTTGGTTTCGTAGTCATGCTTATCGATCTTCAGACGAAACCGCACCTCTTTGAGCACGGTGTTTGCCTGGTTTCGACGGGCTTCCTTTGCCTTCTGAGCTGCCTCGTACTTGTACTTGCCGAAATCCATGATTTTCGCCACGGGCGGCTTCGAGTTCGGGGCAACCTCGACGAGATCAAGATCCGCCTCCGCTGCTAGGCGCAGGGCAGTATCGATCGGCACGACTCCGACCTGCTCGCCACTGGGTCCCACCAGTCGCACTTCGGAAACGCGAATTCGGTCATTCGTACGGGGCTCGCTGATCGCCTGCTCCTCTGATCTCGTGTGATGAAAGAATCCTAAACACTTGTGTCTAGGCTCACGGAAATTGAGATCGGGAACGCACGCGTACCCACACCCTTTAGCTGCCGCATGTGCGGCGGAGTGCCAACTACCCGGTAACCTGGAGTGGTGCCGGGTGGGAGAATCTCCTCTTCCGTAGCATCGGCAATTTCGCCGACAACCTCACCAAGCTTAGCACACCCAAAGACGACACAGACAGGGACGCCTTCATGAGCGATCAAGATGCACTTTCGACCCCAAGCGATGAGTCAGACGTCACACAGGCCACTCGAGACATTGCCGATGTCGCTGCGGTCGAGGTGATTACCACGGCAGCCGTGCACCTCATGAGTGCCGCAGCGGTGAAGGTCGGTCTTGCCGACGATCCCGAGAATCAAATCGATCTCGACGAGGCACGCAAGCTCATTAATGCCCTTGCCGGTCTCATCACGGCGGGTGCTCCCGACATCAGCGACATGCACGCACGCAGCTTGCGTGATGGCCTCCGCTCAGTTCAACTCGCATTCCGCGAGGCATCACCGATCCCAGACGCTATTGGTCAGGGACCAGGCGAGAAGTACACGGGGCCGGTGAACTAGTTCCGCCACTCCCGCATGACTGAACACGCTCCTGTGCGGCAGGAGATCCGATCCGGCATCACCGACTCCCTGAGCGTCGGTATCGCTATTTTTCCGCTCGGCATTGCGCTCGGCATCCTCGTCGTGCAGGCTGGGCTTCCGCCCTGGGTCGCCCCGGCGCTCTCGATCGGTATTTTCGCCGGATCGGTCGAGCTCCTGCTTGTGAGTATGCTCGCAACCGCTGCGCCACTCATCACCATTGCGGTCACAGTCTTCGCATTGAATTTCCGGCACGTGTTCTATGCCTTTTCTTTTCCGCTCACGCGAGTACGAAAGGGGCTCCCCCGCGCCTATTCGGTGTATGCGCTCATCGACGAGGCGTACGTGACGTACTCCCTCATGAACCATGCGTCACTCACTTCACCGCGCATACTCACTGGCCAACTCATGATGCAGGCGTATTGGGTTGGCGGTGGACTCATAGGAATCACCATTGCCTCGGCGCTCAGTGAACCCATCCACGGATTCGAGTTTGCGCTTGCCGCAACGTTCATAGTGATGACGCTCGACGCCATCCGGTCGAAACGAGAGCTCCCGTCCGCAGTGCTTGCAGGGCTCTCTGTATCGGTCGCACTCGTGATGTACCCCGAACATGCCATGCTTGCGGCGCTCCTCATCTTCGCGGTGCTGCTCGCGGCGAGGTATGCGTTGGCTGCGGCACGTGCACGCCGAGGTGGTGCTGCATGAGCGAAACAATGTACCTGGTTGCCGCGATTGGTCTCGGCGGCATCATCACGTTGGGGCTCCGCGCAATCCCATTTGCGATGCTCGCGAAGCTTCGCAAGTCAAAGCTTGTGAAATCACTCGGGGAATGGATGCCCGCGGGAATCATTCTCATTCTTGCGGTCGTGGTACTCGTGGGAGAACTCCAGGCTCGTGGCGCCAACTGGTGGATGGCGCTCGTTGCTACCGCGGTCACTGTGACCGTGCACCTCACGTGCAAGCGGCGAGTGCTGCTCAGTGTCGCTGCGGGTACCGCCTGCTATGTGCTGCTCGTCAATGTATTTTGACGTTGTGATGTGACGCTAGTCTCCGAAGACGTCTTTTCCGCCCTCAGGATAGGTGTCGACCTCGCTCTTGCGACTCAGCATGATAATGCTCGCAAACATTCCACCCCAGATAATGATGAGGGCAATCACGAGGAAGAGAATTGCGATCGGAGTCATTGTGCACCTCCCTGCGCAGACGCCGTGCGAACCTGTGGCCACGGTTCAAAATTGTCTGGATCATAGCGCCACCTGCGACTGGTGAGGAGCAGCGATCCACCAATCATCACCACAACCGAACCCCAGCCGACAATGAGCAGGTAACCCGCCGAGTAGCCACCGTATGGCTCGGCGATCAGGCCGATAATCGTCGCGACAAGCATGTACCCGAGCACTACGGGCCCAAGAACCGAGACGAAGAACAGCCAGGTTCTTCCGACCCGAAACGTCGACAGCGCACTGAGGTGCCCAGCGAGCAGAGATCCCGACTTGCGAATCCACAACACGGTAACGGTCATTGCGACTGCCGATGAGACGATTCCAATGTTGTTTGCCCAATTATCGATCGTGTCGAGTGCGGTGAGACCCGAGGTTGTGCCAAACAACACGACGGAGATCACTGCGAGCACTCCGCCGATGCGGTACGTCGCCTGCAGGCGGGTGAACCCGAACTTATCCATGATCGCGGAAAGGATGACTTCCATGATCGAGATCATCGAAGTCAATCCGGCGATCGCGAGCGACCCGAAAAACAACATGCCAAACAGCGGGCCACCCGGCATCTCAGCGACGATTGCGGGGAAGGTCATAAACGCAAGACCGACGCCGGTGAGACCCTCAAGATCTCCCACACCGATTCCTTGCTGATGTGCGAAGAACCCGAGCGTCGCAAACACTCCGATTCCCGCGAGAATCTCGAATGACGAGTTGCTGAACGCGACGACAAGCCCGGGAGTCGTAAGGTTCGACTTGCGCTTGCGATACGACGAATAGGTGAGCATGATGCCAAACGCGACCGACAATGAGAAGAAGATCTGACTATACGCGGCGACCCATACCCCAGGATTTAGGAGGGCAGAAAAGTCAGGCGTGAACAGTGCGTTGAGCCCGTCTTCTGCGCCCGGGAGGAAGAGCGCGCGAATCACGAGGGCCAGAAACCCGACCACGAGCAGCGGAATACCAATCACGTTCATGCGCTGCACGCCTTTTACTACGCCAGCCCCGAGCACGACGAGGGTGACGATCCACATGATGACAAGAGGAATGAGCACAGACGGCACGAAGTGCAGCGTGAAGGGGGTGTCAGCGAGTTGCAGATACTCGTTCACAAAGAATCCAGTGGCGTCGTCCCCCCACCTGATATCGAATGAATACACAAAGTAGCTCGATGCCCACGCGAGCACCGCCGTGTAATAGATCGCGATGAACACGCAAATCATCACTTGGAACCATCCGATGCCCTCGCCCAGTTTGCCGGCGATTCTGCGGAGCGCGAGCGGCGCGGAGCCACGATAGCGATGGCCGATTGCGTAGTCGAGAAACAGGATTGGGATACCGGCGGTCAACAGAGCAACGATGTACGGGATGAGGAACGCACCGCCACCATTCTCATACGCAACGCCGGGGAATCGCCAGATATTGCCCAGTCCGACTGCGGAACCGACCGCCGAAAGGATGAATCCGACTTGCCCGGTCCACTCGGCGCGGGCTGGAGGGGCGGTCTGTCTCACGGTGCTCATCGGCAACGTCCTCTCATACCCGGGTATCTGAAACCTTTCTAGGGTAACAGTGGCCGAGTCGACTATTGAGCTCGCGGCACGAACCTCATTGAGTCAACTCGCCGAGCGATGAGGTCATTATTCGCCCAGACTCCCTGAAGCCTTATGAGAAGCGCAGTGAGCCGCTCACGGTCGAGTCCTGCCGCGACAATAAGGTGCACATCAGTCTCGGCGCTCGCGAGAGTTCCGTCTGGATCGCCCGGCAGCAGCGCAAGTGCGCTCACCTGGTCCTCGCCAGATGCTCCCGAAAGAAAGGCTCCCCGCACCTCAGGATCCGCCCACGCAGGAATGCACGGCTCCCCGAGGGCGACCGCCTGCAGCTCTGGGCGGCGAACACCGAACTGGGAGTCTGCCGATCCCGGATCCACAATGATGAGATCGGTCCCCTCCTGTGCCGCTGCCACCGCCACCTGTGGAGCTGGCACCGGAATCGGACGAGACCCGGGGTTCCAATTTCGCATCGCCTCAGTCGATGAGAATACGGGCATGACGCGCCTGCCATCTGGGCCTTGAACCGTGACGATCGAAAGCTCCTGCGTTTTCTCGACGATCTTCCCGTCAGGTGTTTCTCCGATGTCTCCTGCCTCTGCGAGCAGCGGGACAAGTACTCGAGACCGCGATAGCTCAAGGAGCACGGCGGAACGCGTTGCCGCAAGCTCATCGATGCTTGACTGGTTCTGGTGAGCGCGATATCGAGTCGCTGCGTGACGCATATCGCGAACTGCGGCTGCAAGTGCTCTTGGCGTATCTCCGTCGTCTCCCGCAAACGCCGTCTCATGATGGTCAAACGTTCGACCGGCCCAAGGAAACCCGGCAGAATCTGCAGCACCCCCTGGCACGAGGCTTTCGGGAACACCCGTGCTGCGGGGCGTGTCCCCTGTCGAGGGAAGCTTCTTGATCCCCATTGTGACCTCTGCGTGCTACCGGCCCGCTACGTCAAGAGCTGCCGCCAAGGTGAACGCCCCATCGTATAGCGCCTTGCCAACGATCGCGCCCTCGATGCCGTGGGAAACGATGTCACGCAGCGCAGCAAGGTCATCAAGACTCGAGATACCTCCCGAGGCCACCACCGGCTTCTCCGTGCGAGATGCGACCTTGGTGAGCAATTCAATGTTCGGTCCACGCATCGTTCCGTCTTTCGTGACATCTGTCACAACGTATCGTGGGCACCCAGCGGCCTCGAGACGTTCGAGCACCTCCCACAGGTTTCCGCCCTCTTCGGTCCATCCGCGCGCGGCGAGCGTCTCTCCGCGCACATCGAGCCCGACTGCGATTTTCTCTCCGAATCGCGCAATAACAGCCCGCGTCCATTCAGGGTCCTCGAGAGCGGCAGTGCCCAAGTTCACTCGATTCGCCCCCATTTCGAGGGCGTGCTCCAAGCTTCGGTCATCGCGTATTCCACCTGAGAACTCGATGTTCACACGCTTGCCTGCGCGCGAAATGATCTTCTTCGCAACGTCGACGTTGCTCCCCCGGCCAAACGCCGCATCGAGGTCTACCAGGTGAATCCACTCAGCACCCTGATCGACCCAGTCAAGCGCAGCGTCGACAGGACTGCCGTAATTCGTTTCGGTGCCTGCCTCGCCCTGGGTGAGACGTACCGCCTTGCCATCGACCATGTCGATCGCGGGAAGCAGCTGCAATTTTGGCCGTGAGGCGAGCTCGGTCATCGGTACTCCTTGGATGAAACGAATTAGAGCGACGCGATCCAGTTGCGGAGCAACTGGATTCCGGCCTCGCCTGATTTTTCTGGATGAAACTGGGTTGAGCTGAGTGGGCCATTCTCAACGGCAGCGACAAATCGCTCACCATACTCAGCCCAGGTTACCCGGGGCGTGGTGGCCGCCGTACGGCCCTCGAGGGTCCATTCAGTTGCCGCGTTGCTGTGCACAAAATAGAAACGCTCATGTTCAATACCGCGGAAGAGCACTGTATCGGCAGGTGGCGTCACTGTGTTCCATCCCATATGCGGCAATACGGGTGCATTGAGCTGATGCACGGTCCCTGGCCACTCCCCGAGACCCGCGGTCGTGGCACCACGCTCAATGCCCCGTTCGAACATGATCTGCTGACCGACACAGATCCCCATGACGGGACGACCCCCCGCAAGACGGCGGTCAACCAGCTGGTCGCCGTGGATCGCCTGCAGCTGCCGCATGACGGCGTCAAACGCGCCAACACCCGGCACAAACAAGCCGTCAGCTTCCATGGCCTTGCCTGCGTCATGAGTGACTTCTACCTCAGCCCCTGCGCGAGCAAGCGCTTTGGCAGCAGAGTGGATATTCCCCGAGCCATAGTTGAGCACCACGACGCGAGGTGCACCGGCTCCGCTCACAGAGCTCCCTTTGTGGAGGGCACGCCGGCGACAAGCGGATCCTTCGCCTTCGCCTGGCGAAATGCACGAGCGAACGCCTTGAACTCTGCTTCGGCAATATGGTGTGGATCTCGGCCTTCGAGGAGGCGGAGGTGAACCGTCAGTCGCGCGTTGAGTGTGAGCGCTTCGAAGAAGTGACGCACCATCGAACCCGTGTAGTGACCACCGATCAAGTGGTACTCAAAGCCGGCGGGTTCGCCGGAGTGCACGAGGTATGGGCGACCCGAGATATCGATCACCGCTTGCGCGAGAGCCTCATCGAGCGGCACGAGGGCATCGCCATACCGCGAGATACCACTCTTGTCGCCGAGTGCATCAAGAATCGCCTGGCCGAGCAGTATCCCTGTGTCTTCGACGGTGTGGTGAATGTCGATGTGGGTATCACCCTGGGCGCTGACAGTCAGGTCAACGAGCGAGTGCCGCGCGAAGGCGGTAAGCATATGGTCAAAGAACGGCACCCCCGTGTCAATGTGCGACTCACCCGTACCATCGAGGTTCAGGGTGATCTCAATTGAGGATTCGCTCGTCGAGCGTGTTCGGGTCACGTTGCGGGCACCTTCAGTCATACCTTCGATCCTACCGTGTCGCGTTGCACACTCCCTGCCGAAATGGCCTCACCTCTCGCGCGAACCTAGCCGGTCAATTACTCGGTCAGCGCCGCAATTGCCTCGATCACCGCAGTAGTCTCCGCTTCCGTACCCGCCGTAATGCGCAGGTGCCCGGGGATATCGAGGTTTCGAATGAGAATGCCCTGCTCTCGAAGCACTTCAAACACGGCGTTTGGGTCTGCAAAGCCGCCCACGAGCAAGAAGTTCGATCCCGAGGGGTGCACCGTGTAGCCGAGTTCAGCGAGCTCCGTCGCAAGACGATCTCGCTGCTCGCGTATTTCGTCAACCGTGCCGAGCATCGCAGCAGCGTGACGAACCGCAGTAATTGCTGCCGCTTGGGTGAGAGCCGACAGGTGGTACGGCAGACGCACGAGTCTCAGCGCATCGATGACAGCCGCATCAGCGGCAAGATAGCCAAGTCGCACGCCAGCGAAAGCGAATGCCTTGCTCATCGTGCGACTGACGACGAGTCTGTGCCGCCCGTTCAGTAGCGTGATGGCACTCTCGGCATCTGCATTGAACTCATGGTAGGCCTCGTCGACGATGAGTATTCCGTCGAATGCGTCATACGCCGCGAGGATTGTTTCGGTGCTGAGTGTGGTGCCCGTCGGGTTATTCGGGTTACACAAGATCACGATGTCTGGGCTGTGCTCGCGAATCGCGGAAACGACGAGCTCTGGGGTCACCGTGAAATCAGCATTCCGCGGCACCCCGATCCACTTCGTGTCGGTGCCGTCGGCGAGCAGCGGGTACATCGAGTATGTCGGGGTGAAGCTCAACAGAGTTCTCCCAGGACCACCGAAGGCCTGGAGCAGTTGCTGAAGCACCTCATTCGACCCGTTAGCCGCCCAGATTTGCTCGGGAGTCAATCCTTCGCCGAGGTACTCCGCCAACGCAGCGCGCAGCCCAATGAACTCGCGATCGGGGTACCTGTTCACTCCCCTGAGCGCTTCAGCAATTGCGGTCGTCGCCTCGGCGATGAATGCCTCTGGCAGCGGATGGGTGTTCTCGTTGACGTTCAGTGAGACAGGTACCGCAGCTTGGGGTGCACCGTATGGAGTCTTGCCAACAAGATTGGCGCGGAGGGGAAGATCGCTCAGTTCAGCCACCCTGCAATTCTAGCGAGCGATACGCCCGCACAATTTCAGAGGGTTCAGCCCTCGGACTCGGCCGCGGGAAATACGCGGTTCACATCTGCATATCGAAGCGGAACCGCAAACGCCTCACCGGCCTGAATCTCTGAGTCCGGCATCTGATTGAGCCGAACAATGTCATTCACCACAGCTCGCGGATCGGCCGCAGGGTCGAGCTCGGTAGCAATGCTCCACAGTGAATCACCGGGCAGTGCGAGCACGTAGGGGAACTCCTGCACGTTCTGCGAGTTGCTCGCAACCGCACCCGTGGCGCCGAGGGTTGCAGCGAGACCGAGCGCCACCGACACCAGGATCGTGGCGAGGCCCCCGAAGACCACTCGACCGCGACGCGTGAGTCGCAACTTGGTCGTGGGCGCGTGAACGCGAATCGACTCCAACTGCGTGACGTTTGCAAGTGCGGTCATGAGGGGTTCCTCTCATCTCGTGTTCGAAGCGATTTCAATAAATCGAACACCTGTTTCGAATATATCTTCGATAGTTCACGTTTGCAAGCCTCATATTCGAATGAGTTTCGAGCTATTTGAAGCGACACTCGAACGAATGTTTGCCTCTCATCGAACATTGCGGCTAGGGTTTCGAACTACACGGTCACCCAATCACCTACCTCCGACATTCGACACGAGAGGACCTGCGATGAGCGAATCCGCATCACGCCCCGCGAAGCCCCTGACCGAGAAACAGCAGGCAATTCTCGAGTGCATCGCACGATCTGTCGAAACACGCGGCTACCCTCCGAGCATGCGAGAGATCGGTGACGCCGTAGGTCTCTCTTCCCTTTCCAGCGTCACGCACCAACTCTCAAGGCTCGAACTTGGGGGATACATTCGCCGCGACCCGAACCGACCTCGCGCCCTCGAGATTCTTATCGAACTCGCCTCGACTGCTGGCGCGATCGCAGATGCCCCGAATGCCGAAGCGCAGGAGGCGGCGTACGTTCCGCTCGTCGGACAGATCGCCGCGGGTGTTCCCATTACGGCAGATCAGCAGGTCGAAGAGATCGTGCCACTCCCCCGCCAGCTTGTCGGCGACGGCCAGCTGTTCATGCTCAAGGTCGTCGGCGACTCGATGGTTGACGCTGCTATCTGCGACGGCGACTTCGTCGTCATTCGTCAACAGCGCGATGCAGAGAACGGTGACATCGTCGCGGCAATGCTCGACGGCGAGGCCACGGTGAAGGTATTCCGCCGCCGCGATGGGCACACCTGGTTACTCCCGAGAAATAGTGCGTTTGAGCCAATACTTGGAGACCATGCAGAGGTGCTTGGCAAGGTCGTCGCCGTATTCCGGTCAGTGTAGACGCCACGGCCACAGGGCAAGCATTGCCTGACGGCACACCCTACACTTCGAGAAGTTCGAGCTCCTCAAGCACCGCCAATACCTGTTCGTGACGATTAAACGTATAGAGGTGAATTGACGGCACTCCGCCTGCAAGCAGCTCACGGGCGAGCTGAATTGTATGCTCGACTCCGAGTTCGGGCGCAAACCCGCCGGCTTCCTCCATTTCCCGTTCAAGCTGGGCGGGGGCTGGCCGCCCAGCAAGAGAAGCAACTTTTCGAAGCTGCGCACTTGTAGACACCGGCATGAGTCCCGGGAGGATTGGGATCGTGAGGCCGGCGAGTCTCGCGTCATCAACAAACGAAAGATATTCCTCAGCGCGGAAGAACAGTTGCGTGATCGCCAGCTGTGCACCGGCGTCTTGCTTTGCGATCAGCCAGTCAATATCCGCGGAGCGTGATCGCGACAGCGGGTGTCCGTTCGGGTACGCAGCCACGGCCGTACGCCCGACGCTGGTGAAGGCAGGGCGCTCTGCGCGCACCTCGGCAATGAGTTCAGTGAGTTCCACAGCGGTGAGCGAACCCGTGATCTCGGGGCTTACCTCATCGAGGCCGTGCGGTGGGTCACCGCGCAATGCAAGAAAGTCGTGCACTCCCGCGTCCATGATGCGGTGGATCTGGGTCTTGAGCTGCTCGCGCGTCTCGCTCACCGTCGTGAAATGGGCGAGCGGAAGCGCGTTTGTGTGGTTTCGCAGGTAGGCAAGCAGGTCGATTGACGCATCGCGGTTCGAGCCGTTCGCCCCGTACGTCACTGAAATGAAGTCTGGCCCCACCGCAGACAGGTGCTGCACCGAGTTGCCGAGCGCGAGCGCTGCCGCTCCCGACCTCGCGGGAAACACCTCAAACGAGAACCGCGCCCGCGTCGGGGCGCTGCCAGTGAGCAGGGTCGCGCTCATGATCCACTGCCAGCGAGCTCAACTGACGCAAGCTCGGTGCCTCGCACTCGTGCCGCGATCTTTGCGAACGCGACGTCACGAGCGAAATCGGGCGAACCGTGCCTCGGTTTGTCATCGATGAGATAGGGAGAGAACCCACAGTCGTCAGTCGATCCGAGGAGTTCGGCGGGTATGAAACGGGCCGCACGGAGCAGTTGCTCACGCACATCTTCTGCGGTTTCGAGCTTCGGGCTCGTCGGGTTCGTCACGCCGATCAGCACTCGAGGTGACCTGCGCCCCGCGGCGCTCAATGACGCGAGTTCACGCCCTACCAATCGTGCCACACGATCTGGCTCCTGCTCGCTCGCCGCTTGCACGAGAAAGTACCCCGCTTCGATCTGAAAGAGCTCGGGAATGAGTTCGGCATAGTCAACGTCTGCGCTGTGCGCCGAGTCATTGTCATTCCCCGGACAGGTGTGCACACCGACTGCGCTTCGCTCGGCGTCGCTCAGTCGATCAAGCACTCGGTTCAAGAGATCGATGAACCCGGCAAGCGCCTGCGGCCCGGCCCACGGGGCCCTGACATCGCGACGCAGCGCCAAGCGTCCCTCGGTGAAATCGATGGAGACTCTGAGCGCGCCAGCTCGAAAACACCGCCGGATATCCTCAGCGCAGCCTTCGACCACGTCCTCAAGAAACTCTTCCCGTGAATACCCCTCGAGCCCGGACTCCGGTACCATCAGCGACAGCATCGACGGAGAAATCACCGCCTGTTTCAGTGGCAGATCCGTGTATTTCTTAGCCGCCAAAACATCATCCGCCGCCCACGAATGAAATCTGAACGGTGCGCGCGCGAGGCTCGGCACGACGCGGTGATGCCCATCAGCAAAGACCGCGAATACCGGCCCCTCCTCCACGCTGTCGCTTGCAAGCGGATAGCTCGCGAAGCTCTGACGGCGCTGCTCGCCATCGCTCACAATCGGTGAGCCCGTCTGCGTGAGGCGCTCGACCGTGTCCTGCACGGCGAGCTCCTGCTCAGCTCGGAGCTCGGTCTGCGAAACGACACCGATCTCCGCATCGAGCACTGTGCGCTGCAGCCGAGCAGGCCGCGGGAGCGACCCAACCTGTTCGGTTGGCAGCACCCCTTCCGGCCACACTGCTAGTGTCACGACTGCTCCTAGGCGCTCTCGCGCACTGCCTTAGCTGCATGCACCAGGTTGGTGAGGCTCGCTACGGTTTCCTCGTATCCTCGCGTCTTCAGGCCGCAGTCCGGGTTCACCCAAAGCAGCTCGCCCCTGATGTTGTTTGCTGCGATGCGAATGAGTTCGGTCTGTTCTTCGACGCTCGGAACGCGAGGCGAGTGAATGTCGTAGACGCCCGGCCCGATGCCTCGGGAGTATCCGTGTTCACCGAGCGGAACAACGACATCCATCCGGCTGCGAGCAGCCTCGATCGAGGTGACGTCTGCGTCCAGGCCATCAACCGCGTCAATGATCTGGCCAAACTCTGAATAGCACAGGTGGGTGTGGATCTGGACCTCGGGGGCGGCACCACCTGTCGCGAGCCGGAACGCACCCACCGACCACTCGAGGTAGTCAGCCTGCCGGTTTGCATCGAGCGGCAGGAGTTCGCGCAGCGCCGGTTCGTCTACCTGTACGATGCCAATTCCGGCCTCAACAAGATCGTCGATCTCGTCGCGAAGCGCGAGTGCAACCTGCGAAGCTGTGTCGCCGAGCGGCTGGTCGTCGCGAACGAAGGACCACGCGAGAATCGTGACTGGGCCAGTGAGCATCCCCTTCACCGGGCGGTCGGTAATCGACTGAGCGTACGAAGACCAGCGCACGGTCATCGGTGCGGGCCTCGAGACGTCGCCCCAGAGAATCGAGGGCCTGGTCGCGCGACTGCCGTACGACTGCACCCAGCCGTTCTCGGTCACGGCAAAACCCTCGAGAAGCTCGGCAAAATACTGCACCATGTCGTTGCGCTCGGCCTCGCCGTGCACGAGCACATCGAGTCCGATCTCCTCCTGCAGGCGGATCACACGCTCGATCTCCTCGCGCAAGAACCCCTCGTAGGCGGCCTCGTCGATCTCCCCCTTACCAAACGCTGAGCGCGCTTTGCGAATCTCGGCGGTCTGCGGGAATGACCCGATCGTCGTCGTTGCGAGCTGCGGAATGTTGAGCCCGCGCTGTGCCTCGCGTCGCTCACTCTCGCTCACTCGGGTGCGGTCGGCGTCACTCGCAGCGGAAACGCGACCGCGGATCGCGTCAACACGCACTCCGGGAGCTGACTCACGATCTGCGAGCACGCGATCCACCTCGGCGAGCTCTGCCTCAATTGCGGCAGCACCGCCCTCGAGCCCCCGAGCGAGCGTTGCAACCTGCTCGACCTTTTGGTCGGCGAAGGCGAGCCAAGACTTCAGCCTGGCATCGAGCTTTGACTCGTCGTTCACATCGTGCGGCACGTGCTGGAGGTTATTCGACGTGCCGACCACGGTCGCAATGCCAACGCTCTGCAGTCTCTCCGCCTGGGCGAGTGCCGCACGAAGATCGGTGCGCCAGATGTTGCGACCGTCGACCACCCCAGCTACGAGCTGAGTGTCAGCGAACGCCCGCTCAAGTGAACCGTCGGCAAGTGCAGTCTCGGGCAGTGATCCACGAACGAGATCGGCGTGCACCGCCTCGACCGGAAGGGAACCTAGGCGCACGAGTGACCGCGACGAATCGCCGTAAGGAGTCGTGAGGAGAATCTGTGGGCGTTCGGAGGATCCGCCCAACTCAGCGTAAGCACGCTCCACGAACTCAATAATCTGCTCGCGAGGAACCGAGAGTGAATCCGATACAAGTGCAGGCTCGTCGAGCTGCACCCACCCTGCGCCTGCAGCGGCGAGCGCAGAAAGCAGTTCCGCATACGCGGCAACAACGTCGCCCAAACGATCAATCGGCGCGAAGCCTTCGGCCGCTTCATCTGAGGGCTTCGCGAGCAGCAGGTAGGTGACCGGACCCACAAGCGCGGGTCGCGTCTCGATGCCCTGTTCACGGGCCTCTGTGACGTGGGACACGAGCGCCGTGGGATTCGCGACAAACGGGGTGCGCTCGTCGATCTCGGGAACGCTGTAGTGGTAGTTCGTGTCGAACCACTTCGTCATCTCGAGCGGCTGATGATCCGCATCGCCGCGGGCGAGCGCGAAGTACTTGGTGAGATCTGAGCCTTCGACCTGCCCGAACCGCGCGGGAATCGCGCCGAGCGCGAGTGTCGCGTCGAGCACCTGGTCGTAGAAGCTGAAGCTTTCGGGCACCGCACCACCTGAGGCGCTCAACCCGAGCGTGGCGAGACGGGCACGGACCCCGTCGCGAAGATCCTTCGCTGCGGTCTCCAGTTCCGCCTCGGTGATGGATCCCCTCCAGTAGGCCTCTACAGCACGCTTCAACTCGCGGCGTCGGCCGATACGGGGATACCCGAGGATCGTTGCGTGTGGCAACTGCGATGCAGACATGTGGTGGCCCTTCGTTCGTGCAGTGTGACGAGAGCAAAATTACAGAACCGGGCGTGTGTTACGCACGCTGATTTCGCCTTGTTACCGCACACTACGAAGTGTTACGTGACGTCACTACACCAAATACGAGTCGAGCTTTGCGAACATTTCTGCTGTGACAAACGCGTGCACGCGAGTTCCCGCTTCCTCATACCCAGTCTCGAGCACGCGGTTGCGCTCATGAAGCTCGGCGACAAGTTCACCTCTGTCGTACGGAATGACGGCCGTGATCTCGCGGTCAGGCAGAGGCAACGCGGCGTCGATACGCGCTTTGAGTGTGTCGATTCCTTCGCCCGTGCGCGCCGAAACGAATACCGCGTCTGAAACAAGCCCGTGCAAGAGCATGCGCCGGGAGTCACCGATGAGATCTGCCTTGTTGAACGCCACGACTTCTGGGATTGACTGCGCGTGAACCTCGGCGATCACCTCTCGCACGGTTCGCAGTTGAGACTCTGGATCGGGGTGAGACGCATCGACGACGTGGAGAATCACATCGGAGTCCCCCACCTCCTCAAACGTTGAACGGAATGCCTCAACGAGTTGGTGCGGCAGGTTGCGAACGAACCCAACCGTGTCTGCGTAGGTGAAACTGCGTCCGTCTGCCGTTTCTGCGTGGCGCACCGCAGTATCGAGCGTGGCGAACAATTGGTTCTGCACCAATTCTTGCGTGCCGGTCAGCCGATTGAGCAAGCTTGATTTTCCGGCATTCGTATAGCCTGCGATTGCGACCGATGGCACCTCGCCACGCTTGCGGTTTGCGCGTTTCGCCGCACGCGCTGGGGCAAAGCCTGCTATTTGCTTCCGCAGTTTCGCCATGCGGGTGTGGATCTTTCGCCGATCCAGCTCGATCTGCGTCTCACCGGGGCCACGCGACCCCATACCGGCACCGGCAGCGCCGACCTGACCACCGGCCTGACGCGACATCGATTCACCCCAGCCGCGAAGCCTCGGCAAGAGGTACTCCAGTTGGGCGAGTTCGACCTGCGCCTTACCTTCGCGGCTCTTCGCGTGCTGGCTGAAGATATCGAGAATGACCGTGGTGCGATCGACCACCTTCACCTTCACAATGTCTTCGAGTGCACGGCGTTGGCTGGGTCCGAGTTCTGAGTCAGCGATGACCGTGTCGGCCCCGAGAGAACGAACGAGATCAGCGAGTTCGTGCGCCTTCCCCTTACCGAAATATGATGCGGGATCGGGAAACGGCCTGCGCTGCAGCACGCCATCGAGCACATTCGCTCCCGCTGTCTCTGCGAGGGCCGCGAGCTCGCGGAGTGAATTCTCAGCCCGTTCGAGTGATTCGCCCGCGGTTCGCGAGCGTTCAGACGAATAGACCCCGATCAATACGACATTCTCGAGTCGAAGCTGCCGATATTCGACCTCTGTGACGTCTTCGAGCTCGGTGGAAAGCCCTGCAACGCGGGTGAGAGAGGCACGCTCCTCACGCTCCATGTAGATCTCATCGAGTCCCTCACCGAGCTCATCGTGGGCAGCATCACCCAAGGCCTGCGCCTGCTGCAGGTCACGCAGCACTGTCGCGCCCTGCTTGCTCGTGCGTCGAAGCAGCCGATCAAGTGGATCAGTGCTCTCTGGATCGGTGCTCTCGTCGGCAGTCTCTGGTTCTTCGGAAAAATCAGTCATCTGGTGTTAGTGTACGTCGATAGCCGCTGAGCGCACCCAGTTGTTCGCTGCAGGCATGCAGGCTTACTTCACACTGAGATACTTGTCTTGTGACCCAGCATTACTTCTCAGAGAGCCCGTCAAGCGAGTTCACTCCCCGTGAAATCGAAGTTCAGCTTGCGGGCGCCCCGAGGCGCCTCGTCACTGCCGGAGGAGTGTTCAGCCCCGAACATCTCGACCAGGGCACAGCAATCCTGCTGGCGACAGTTACTCCACTTGACGGCGCGGCTTCGCCATCGGGCCCGATCCTCGACATCGGCTGTGGCTGGGGTCCGATTGCGCTCGCAGCGGCGCTTGAGCACCCCGATCGCGAGGTGTGGGCGATAGATGTGAACGCCCGATCAATAGAACTTACTGCCGAGAACGCGAAGCGACTCGGACTCTCGAACGTGCGGGCGTGCACTCCCGAGCAGGTGCCCGAAGACATCGAGTTCGCTGAGATCCGTTCGAACCCGCCCATTCGCGTCGGCAAGGCTACCCTGCACGAGATTCTCGTGGCCTGGCTGCCGCGTCTTGCACCGGGTGCATCAGCATACCTCGTAGTTGCGAAGCATCTCGGGGCAGATTCGCTCGAGCGGTGGATCGGCGAGACATTCGACTCCTTAGACGTCGAGCGGGTGGCGCGCAAGAAAGGGTTCCACGTGCTCCGCGCGACGCTGCCTGAGCTTAGATGACGAACTCGCCGCAATAGACAAGTGTTGCCGGGCCGGAGAGTGACAC
>JBEBUJ010000052.1:0-16856 GCA_040393365.1 Leucobacter denitrificans | reverse complement strand
GTCTCGGTGCACGCCCTGAGCTGCTATCCGCTCGCGACATTCGGCACGGAAGCGCAGCGTCGCCGCTGGCTGCCAGACATGCTCGGGGGCACACTGCTTGGCGCATACTGCTTGTCAGAGCCGCACGCCGGTTCCGATCCGGCCGCGATGTCGACGACTGCGCGCCGCGACGGCGACGACTATGTGATCAACGGCACAAAAGCGTGGGTCACCCACGGCGGCGTCGCCGACTTCTATACCGTGATGGCCCGCACAAGCGGCATACCGGGCGACCATCAGGGCATCAGCTGTTTCCTCGTGCCAGCCAGCACCCCGGGAATCGCGGCCGACGAGCCAGAGCACAAGATGGGCCTCACCGCTTCGCCCACCGCCTCGATCCGCTTCGAGAATGTGCGCGTGCACGTGAGTCGTCGCATTGGGAGCGAGGGCGAGGGACTCAAGATCGCGCTCTCCGCACTCGATTCTGGCAGACTCGGCATCGCTGCCTGCGCGACGGGCCTCGCACAGGGTGCGCTCGACGTAGCGCTCGAGTACGCGAGGCATCGCGAAACCTTCGAGAAGCCCATCATTCAGCACCAGGGTGTCGGATTCATGCTTGCCGACATGGAGACGGCGATTGTCTCTTCCAGATCCACGCTGCTCGCTGCGGCAAGACTGAAAGACCAGGGATTTCCTTACTCAGAAGAGGCCTCAATCTCGAAGTTGCTCGCCACCGACAGGGCGATGCAAGTCACGACTGACGCAGTGCAGGTCTTGGGCGGCGCCGGGTACACTCGCGACTTCCCCGTCGAACGCTACATGCGCGACGCAAAAATCATGCAGATCTTCGAGGGAACCAATCAGATCCAGCGCATGGTGATTGCTCGTCATCTCAATCGAGGTAGATCGGGCATGATCCTCACTCGCGAGCGCCACACCCACGATGCCTCCGAGCGTGCGATTCCCCGGCGGGCTGCTTAACAGCACACCGAAATGTCGAATGCCCCGAGCCTGAGGCCCGGGGCATTCGTCGCACTGTTACTCTAGCGCGCGAGGTGACGCTCGGCCGAACCCACGTAGAGCTGCTGCGGGCGACCGATCTTCGTCTGCGGATCGAGTCGCGCCTCACGCCACTGCGCGATCCACCCGGGCAGGCGACCAATAGCAAACAGCACCGTGAACATGCGTGTCGGGAAGCCCATTGCCTTGTAAATGACGCCGGTGTAGAAATCGACGTTCGGGTAGAGCTTGCGCTCTTTGAAGTAGTCGTCTTCGAGCGCGATCTGCTCGAGTTCTTGCGCGAGCGCGAGCAGCGGATCGTTCACTCCGAGCTCTTTCAGCACGCGCTCCGCGCTGTCCTTCACGATACGCGCACGTGGATCGTAATTCTTGTACACGCGGTGCCCGAAGCCCATGAGCTTCACACCGTCTTCTTTGTTCTTCACCTTCTCAACGAAGGTCTGCACGCTCTGACCCGAATCGCGGATCTGCGCAAGCATCGAGAGCACAGCCTCGTTCGCGCCGCCGTGGAGCGGGCCCGAAAGAGCATTGATGCCCGCCGAAATCGAGGAGAACATGTTCGCACCGGTCGAGCCGACAAGTCGCACCGTAGACGTCGAGGCGTTCTGTTCGTGGTCAGCGTGCAGAATCAGAAGCTTGTCGAGTGCGTCGACGAGCACTGGGTTCATTTCGTAGTTCTCTGCGCGATTACCAAAGTTCAGGCGCAGGAAGTTCTCGACGAAGCTGAGCTCGTTCTTCGGGTAGAGGAACGCCTGCCCGATCGACTTCTTGTGCGAGTATGCAGCGAGCACCGGAAGCTTCGCGAGGAGACGAATGGTGTTGACCTCGACAAACTCGGGAACCGCGGTGTCGAGCGAACTCTCGTAGTACGTCGACATCGTTTGCAGCCCACCCGAGAGCATGGCCATTGGGTGCGCGGTGTGCGGAACAGCCTCGAAGTAATAGCGCATGTCTTCGTGCAGCAGCGTGTGGCGGCGGATCTCTGCATCGAACGCGGCAAGCTGATCCGACGTCGGAAGCTCGCCATAAATGAGCAGGTATGCGACCTCAAGAAAGGTTGAACCCTGCGCGAGCTCGTCAATGGGGTATCCGCGATACCGCAGAATTCCCTGCTCACCGTCGATATAGGTGATATCTGACTTTGTTGACGCAGTATTTACAAAGCCATAGTCAAGTGCCGTGTATCCGGTCTGCTTTGTCAGCGTGCTGACGTCGATCGCCCCAGGGCCATCGACAGACGGAAGGATCGGCAGCTCAGCCGTTCCGCCGGGAAAGCTTAGGGTTGCGCTCGCCGGGGCCTTAGGTGATTCGGTCACGTCGTCTCCTCATGAGGTCTGATCAGGCGGCACCCGTCGTAAGGGAGACGCCCCAATTTACCCTACCTGCAATTTAGAGATTCACGAACAGCGTCGCGTGATCATGCCGGAAAGAGACAGAAACTATTTCGACATCGAACAAAAATTAGTCGCCCTGCGGCGGCAGCACAGCGACTACCGGATGGTCGAAATCGTAGACACCGACCTTTGCAGCACCGCCTGGCGAACCTATCTCGTCAAAGAACTCAACATTCGCCTTGTAGTAGTCAGACCACTCAGAAGGAAGATCGTCTTCATAGTAGATAGCCTCGACCGGGCACACTGGCTCGCACGCGCCGCAGTCGACGCACTCATCGGGGTGAATGTAGAGCATCCGCTCACCCTCGTAGATGCAATCGACCGGACACTCATCGACGCAGGCGCGATCCTTCACGTCCACACAGGGAAGTGCAATCACGTAGGTCATGAGGCCCCCTATCGCTCAAGAGTTTGATACTCCCATCTTAGCGATTGCGCCGCCGCCAAACTGCGAGGCCACTAAGCGACGACTTCGGTGCCAATGCCACTCTCGGTAAATATCTCAAGCAGCACCGAGTGAGGCTCTCGCCCGTCAATGATTGCCGCCTTGGGCACCCCACCGCGCACAGCGTCAAGGCACGCGCGCATCTTCGGGATCATGCCAGATTCGAGCGAGGGAAGCATCGCTTCAAGTTCGTCGGCCGTGATCGACGACACAAGCGAATCACGATCCGGCCAGTCAGAGTATAAACCCGCGACGTCGGTGAGGATCACAAGCTTTTCGGCATTCAACGCAGTCGCCAAGGCCGAGGCGGCCGCGTCTGCGTTGATATTCAACGACTCCCCGGGATTGTCGACGTCAGGCGCAATCGAAGAGACGATGGGAATGAGCCCGGCATCGATCATGCTGTGCAGCGCCTCTGGCCGCACCCCAACGACGTCACCGACGCGACCGAGATCCACCGTCTCTCCGTCGACCTCGATCGGCGCACGACGCCGCCCGATAAAGAGCCCGGCATCCTCGCCCGTGGTGCCAGAGGCGAGCGGACCGTGCGCATTGATCTCGTCAACGAGTTCGGGATTCACTTTGCCAGTGAGCACCATGCGAACGACGTCCATGGTCTCGGGAGTAGTCACCCGGTACCCGCCCTTGAACTCGCTCTCGATCTCAAGGCGCTCAAGCATGCTGCTGATCTGGGGGCCGCCTCCGTGCACGATGACCGGACGAATACCTGTGTGCCTGAGGTAGACAACGTCTTCTGCGAACGCACGCAGCAATGTGTCGTCGACCATTGCGTTGCCGCCGAACTTGATGACCATGATGCGGTCGCGAAACTTCTTGAGCCACGGAAGCGACTCGATGAGCACCGCTGCCTTCTCGGCCGCGGTGCTCTTGCCCGAGGACTTTGCGACGTCAGTCATTGATGGTTCCTAGCTTGAATAGGCGGAGTTCTCGTGCACGTACTCGTGCGTGAGGTCGTTCGTGCGAATTGTTGCGGCATGTGGACCCGCGAAGAGATCGATCTCGACATGCGTTTTGCGTGGTGTGAGGTCACACTCGCTCACTGGTCGGTCTGGGCCCCCGGCGTGACAGAGGCGCACGCCGTTGAAGCTCACGTCGACCGCATACGGGTCGAACTCTGCCCCAGTGGTTCCGATCGCAGCAAGCACGCGCCCCCAGTTTGGATCGTTGCCAAAAATTGCCGCCTTGAAGAGGTTGTTTCGCGCAACACTGCGCCCAACCTCGACAGCATCTTCTGCCGAGGCCGCTCCACGCACCTCGATGTCAATGTCGTGGCTCGATCCTTCAGCGTCTGCCTGAAGCTGGGCCGCGAGATCGTCGCACACCGCCGAGAGCGCTGCGGTGAACTCGGCCTCGTCTGGTGTCGCACCAGATGCCCCGCTCGCGAGGAGCGTGACCTGGTCGTTGGTTGACATGCACCCGTCTGAGTCCAGACGATCAAAGCTCTCTGCGGTGGATCGGCGCAGCGCTCGGTCAAGCACATCGCTGCCAAGCGCCGCATCGGTAGTGATCACGACGAGCATCGTGGCAAGCCCCGGAGCGAGCATCCCAGCACCCTTCGCCATCGCGCCGATCGACCACCCGTCGCCCTCGTGAACCGCAGTCTTCTCGACGGAGTCGGTCGTGAGAATTGCTGAGGCGGCCACCGCATCCGTGCTCGAAAGCGCGCCCGCAAGCTTCGGAATATTCGTTACGATCTTGTCGCGAAACGACTGGTCGCCGACACCGATGAGTCCGGTGGAGCACACCAGAACGTTCTCTGGGTCAGCACCGACCTCTGACGCGACTGCCTCCGCGGTCAATCTCGTGGTCTCGTATCCGAACTCACCCGTGAAGCAGTTCGCCCCGCCCGAGTTCAGCACGACCGCGCGTGCTGAACCAGTCAGCGCAACCTTCTTGCTCCAGAGAATCGGATTCGCTTGCGCTCGATTCGAGGTGAACACCACCGCACTTGCGTGCGTCGGGCCGTCGTTGACGACGAGCGCGAGATCTGGCTTGCCCGTACTTTTCAATCCAACTGCGATGCCAGAGGCACGAAATCCTTTGGGTGACGTGACGGTCACGGTGCTACTCCATTTACGCTCAGCCCAGTTGCTTCTGGGATTCCTAGGGCAATATTTGCAGACTGGATCGCGGCGCCCGCCGTTCCCTTTGCGAGATTGTCGAGGGCAGCGACGACAACCACTCGCCCCGCGGCCTCGTCTACTGCCAGTCCGATAAGACAGGTATTTGCGCCGAGGGTGTCTGCGGTGCGCGGAAAGACGCCCGCTGGAAGCACATGGATGAACGGCTCGGCCGTATATGCGTCTTCCCACGCCGCCCGAACCTGCTCGGCAGTGGTGCCAGGCACGAGACGTGCTGTCGAGGTCGCAAGAATTCCGCGGCTCATCGGCACAAGTACCGGGGTGAAACTTATCGTCGGCGAAGTGACAGCACCTGCGCCCCTGAGCGACTGCTGAATCTCAGGGATGTGCCGGTGCGTGCCGCCGACCGCGTACGGATTCGCCGTGCCCATGAGCTCGGCGCCGAGCAAGTGAGTCTTTGCCGCCTTTCCCGCTCCAGATGGCCCAACAGCTAGCACGCTCACGATGTCGTGCGCTTCGATAACCCCGGCCGCGATGCCGGGGGCAAGCGAGAGCGCAACCGTCGATGCATTGCACCCTGGAGCTGCGATGCGATTCGCTTCCGCGAGATACTCGCGCTGTCTGGTCCAGATCGGCGTACCGTCTGCCGCCTTCTCGGCGAGGATGAGCTCCGGCACGCCGTACGACCAGGCAGCGTGGTGCTCTCCCCCGTAGAACTTCGCCCAATCATCAGCGCTGGTCAGTCGATGATCTGCCCCACAGTCGACCACGAGCCGAACGCTCAAAAGCTGTTCGGTGAGTGCCCCAGACGCTCCGTGAGGAAGCGCGAAAAACACGACGTCATGCCCATCAAGCACCTCAGGGGTCGTCTCTTTCAGGGTGAGGTGGGCGAGTGAACGGAGATGGGGTTGCGACTCGATGAGCGGCCTCCCCGCGCTCGAGTGCCCCGTGACCGTGCGGATCTCAAACTCTGGATGTTCTGCGAGCAGGCGCAACAGTTCGCCCCCCGCATACCCGCTCGCTCCTGCGACCGCCACACTAAACGTCATTGCCGCCCTTTCTCGCGCCCTCTATTCTTTCATGCGTTAGCGGTGGGAGAAGTCGGCGGCGCGCTTCTCGGCGAACGCTCGCATCCCTTCCTTCTGATCCGCAGTCGCAAATGACGCCGCAAATGCTTGGCGTTCAAACCTCAAGCCCTCAGCGAGCGGAGTCTCCTGCGCGGCCTGCAGCGCGGCCTTCGCAACGTACACCGCAGGGAGCGACTTCTCTGCGATGGTCTCGGCCACCTTGTGCGCCTCGTCAAGCAGGTCGGCCACGGGAACAATGCGCGACACGAGCCCCGAGCGCTCCGCCTCCTCAGCCCCCATCTGGCGCCCGGTGAGCACAAGCTCGGCCGCCTTGTATTTGCCGATGGCGCGCGGCAGCCGCTGCGATCCACCAAAACCGGGAAGCGTGCCGAGATTAATTTCTGGCTGGCCGAATTTCGCATTGTCTGCGGCGAGAATGATGTCGCACATCATTGCGAGCTCGCACCCACCGCCGAGTGCGAACCCCGACACCGCGGCAATGACCGGGGTACGGAGGCGTTCAAACCCTTCCCAAGACGGGAAGGGGCCGGAAAGGAGCATGTCTGAGTACGATTGCGATGCCATTTCCTTGATGTCGGCACCTGCCGCGAACGCTCGTTCTGAGCCGGTCAAGACGATGGCACCAATGTTCGGGTCAGCATCAAACCCGAGTGCTGCTTCGATCAGCTCGCCGACGAGCGTGCTGTTCAATGCGTTCAGCGCTTCGGGACGATTGAGCGTAATCGTCGCGACGCGCCCCTTGACCTCGGTGAGAATTGCGGTGTACTTGCCCTGTTCTGACATGATTGCTCCTTCGCGCACAGCGTTCTGCCCCAACGCTACCGCGAGACGACGAGCGATCAGATATCGACAATCACAATTTTCTTCATCGCGAGCAGGTGTTCAAACGCGCCTTCACGCTCCATGAGCTCGCCCATATTGGTGGGAACCACCTGCCAACTCACACCGAACTGATCCACCAACCAGCCGCACTGTTCTGCTTCGGGAACCGCAGAAAGCGCCTCCCACACTCGGTCGATCTCTGCCTGATCGTCGCAGTCGACCTGCAACGACACACCACTCGTGAAGCCGAAGTCGTTGCCCGATCCATTATCTGCGGCCATGAACCACTGCTCACCGATCCTGAACTCACCAAACGCAAGTGCTTCTGCGCCAGCATTTCCTGTCGGCTCACCGTATGGAGAGCGGTTACCCACCTCGCTTCCACCCGGCGTCGTCGCAAAGACCGATACATAGAAGTCGGCTGCCTCCGCCGCACGATCTTGAGACACGCCATCGAACATGAGCGCCGGGATGACGAATGGCCTCGGCTCACCCTCGGGGTTTGTGAGCATGAGCTGCCAACTGACTCCGTATCGGTCTTGCACCCATCCGTACAGCGACGAGAACGGGTACTCCCCGAGGGGCATGAGCTCGGTCCCCTCCACTCCGAGCTCACGCCAGAGCTCAGTGAGTCGCTCCCTGGCGAGTGACTCGTCTTCCCCGAACATGAGTGGATCGAAATTGAGCATGAACGAAACCGATGGGTTTGGAGAGAACTCTGGCCCAGCGTTCACGAGGATCAGCCTGGTGCCTTCGATCTGCACGGAAACCGTGAGCGGCTCACCTGCCAGCGGTTTCTGGAAGTCAAGCAGACCCTCGGTCGGATAGCGAGATTCCACCTCCGACACCGCGCTCAGGCGGGCGGCGCTGAACGCTCGCGCGTAGAACTCCCCCGTTTCCTCGGCTGTTCCATTGCACCAAATGTTCGGAATAATTCGTTGTGCCATCGTCGTCTCCAATAGGTGTGCAAACTGCGAGACGACCGGGTTAGTGCGCCCCGTCCGCAAGCCACTCCTCATAGCTTGTGGAGTCTATTTCGGCGTCAGGACCCGGAAGCAACGCGCCGTCGCGCATAGATCGGCCCATTTTGCCCGGGATCGGGAGTTCGATGACCCCGCGTTGATCACCGTGCGTTTCAAAGACCATGCGCGCAAGATCAGCCATTCGTAGCTCGTCGGGTCCGGCGAACTCCGGCGTCATACCACGCGGCTCGCCCTCCGCGATCTCGACTAATCGCCTCGCAACCGATGCGGCTGCGACCGGCCGCGACAAGAACTTCGCGACGATAGCCCACCGCCATACAGCAACAGCCTTCTGCTCAGCGAACTCGAAGAACTGCGTGGTTCGCAGAATTGTCCACGGAATCGGGCCATCGGCGATGAGCTGCTCCTGCAGCGCCTTTGCAGCGTAATACCCGTGCGGGTGCTCCACTGCTCGGGCAATCGACAGCGCAACATGATGCTTAACGCCGGCATCGCGTTCGGCACGCAGCAGGGTATGCGTGCTCGCCTCGAAGTACGACATCGCCTCGCGAAGGGAGGCGGATCCGCTCACGTCGATGACCACATCAACGCCCGTAAGGTCAAGTCCGGCCCCGGTGACGAGGTCTACCCCGCGCGACCGTGAGAGCACGCGAACCTCGTGACCTGAATCTGCCGCAATTCTCACCACATGCGCGCCGACGACTCCCGTACCTCCTGCAACAGCGATCCGCATATTGACCTCCAGTGCGAACATTGTGGGGTATGAGAATTACCCTACCCCTGCTCCGCCCGAGGGTCACGTAATTCGTGCGTTGCTGTAGCCGTCAGCCGATCCACACCGAGGCGATCAGTCTCGCAGCTTCGCCCCGAATGCCTGCTCGGCCGCTGAGACTCCCTGAAGTTTCGCTTCGCTCGCCTCTTCCGCCTTCAATGTGCGGTCGTGAGAGCGGAAGCGCAGCGCAAATGTGAGCGCTTTCTTTCCCTCATCGACACCCTGGCCACGGTAGTCGTCGACGATCAACGCGTGCTCCAAGAGCTCGCCGGCGCCCGATACCACTGCGTTCAGCACGTCACCTGCCGGAATGTCAGCAGCAACGACGAGCGTAAGATCTTGCGTCGCCGCAGGGTACCCCGAGAGATTCGCAGTTCGCGCCTCGCGAGGCGCGAGTTCGATGATGCGCTCGAGATCGAGCTCAAACGCGGCAACTCGTCCGGGAAGGTGATACTTCGCCGTCAGCTCAGGCAGCAGTTCACCAGCGACACCGACAACCTCATCTCCAGATTCGGTCGCGATGGTGAGCTCCGCTGTGCGCCCCGGATGAAACGCCCGATGCGAACCCTGACGCACAATGAGGTCGGCAGATGCCGCTCCCGCCGTGGTGCGAGCGGCATCGAGCGCATCCGCCCAGTCATACGCTCGCTCAGGCTCGCCCGGCTGCTTTGCAACGGCCGAACCAACGAGTAGACCCGCGGCCCGGAACGGTTGCGGAGGCAATGAGGCGTTCAGTGCAGCGAGCACCTCGTCTGACGGCCGCGCAGCAAGCGGTGGCACGCCATCGGTGCCGAGCGCGTGCAGATCACCCACAGCCTCAAACACCGAACCCAATTCGACAATTGCCAGCGAGGTAAGCCCCCGCGACACATTTCGCTGCGCCGCAGTCACCAGACCGGGCAGGAGGGACCGGCGCATGAAAGGAAACTCACCATCGAGCGCGTTAGCGAGCTTGATTGCGTGGATCGGGGTCTCGGACTCGCCGGCCGCCTCAGCACCCGCACCGAAGTCATTGAGTTGCGAACGGCTCACGAACGGGTAACTCAGTACCTCGTCAAAGCCCGCCGAGGTCACGATGTTTGCAACCCGACGACGCAGGCGCTGCGACCTTGTCAGTCCGCGGCCAGCAGGGGCCACGGGAAGCACCGATGGAATGCGGTCGTACCCCGCAATACGCGCGACCTCTTCCACGAGATCTGCGGGCCTTCCAAGGTCTGAGCGCCAGCTCGGCGCGGTCACGCTGAGCGTTTCCTGATCCACTGCAGAGACCTCGCAGCCGATCATCTCAAGCGAGTCACGCACCTCGGCATCGGAATAGTCAGTCCCCATGAGTCCGTTGACACGAGCGATAGGCAGCACAACAGCTTCGGGTTGCCAGGGCGCAACTAGTGTCGAGCCGAGGGCATCTGCGGTGCCGCCAGCGAGCTCAATGAGCAGGTCGACCATGCGCTGGGCGGCTGCCCGCGCGACGAGCGGATCGACTCCTCGCTCAAAGCGGCGAGATGCTTCGCTTGGCAACTTGTGCCTGCGTGCCGACCTGGCAATCGAAATCTGATCAAACGTCGCAGCTTCGATGAGCACGTCCGTCGTCGAATCGCTCGTTTTGGTGGATTCACCGCCCATCACTCCAGCAAGGCCAATTGCTCCCGAATCATCGGCGATGAGCAGGTCCTCTGGATGCATCTCGCGCTCTTGACCATCGAGCGTGACGAGCGTTTCGCCCGGCAGCGCTCGCCGCACGGTGATACCGCCGGTGAGCTTGTCGAGATCGTACGCGTGAATCGGGTTTCCAAGCTCGAGCATGACGTAGTTTGAGATATCTACCGGCAGCGAGAGCGACCGAATACCCGCGAGCTGGAGCCGTGCCACCATCCAGGCAGGTGTCGCACGTGTCGCGTCAATGCCTCGCACGACGCGAGTCACGAATCCCGAGGCGCCGACACGGCCGCGGATCGGCCCGGCATCGTCAATCTTGACGTCAAAACCGGTGGCGTCGACCGGATGCACGAGGCTCGCCGGATCAGTAAACGCGCGCCCCGTCGAGTGACCATACTCGCGCGCCACTCCGCGGATCGAAAACGCGTAGCCCCTGTCGGGTGTCACGTTGATCTCGACCGCGGTCTGGTCGAGCCCCAAGAGTTCGAGAGCGTCACTCCCGACCTCGGGATCGAGCCCGAGACGGGAGAGCACAATAATACCGTCGTGGTCTTCTCCGAGCGAGAGCTCGCGCGCAGACGCGATCATGCCGTCAGAGACATGGCCGTAGGTCTTGCGTGCAGCGATCTTGAAGTCGCCGGGAAGCACTGCCCCGGGGAGCGTCACAACAACCTTGTCTCCCGCAGAGAAGTTGCTCGCACCGCACACGATGCCGCGCACGTTCTCGCCGCCGTCGGCGGCCTGCTGGCCGTCTGGCGCAACGCGCACCTGGCACCAGTGAATGGTCTTGCCGTTCGACTGCGGCTCTGGTTCGGCAGAGAGCACCTCGCCGACGACGACGGGGCCAGAGATGTCGAATCTGCGAATCGACTCCTCTTCAAACCCGACGCGCACGAGATCGGCGTGCACCTGTTCAGGCGTGGTGTTTTCGGGAAGCTCAACAAACTCACCGAGCCAACTGAGTGGGATCCTCATTTAGACCAGGCCTCCGAACTGTGCATTGAAACGAATATCTCCCTCAACCATGTCTCGCATGTCGTTGAGGTCGTTGCGGAACTGCAGTGTGCGCTCAATGCCCATGCCAAAGGCAAACCCCTGGTACTCGCCCGGGTCAATGCCCGCTGCGAGCAGCACATTGGGATCGACCATGCCACAACCGCCCCACTCGACCCATCGAGCGCCACCCTTGGCGTTCGGCTGCCACACGTCCATCTCGGCTGACGGCTCAGTGAAGGGGAAGAAGTTTGGCCGCAGACGAATCTTCGCTTCCTCACCGAACATTTGCCGGGCGAAGTGCTCGAGCGTGCCGCGCAGGTGTGCCATCGTGAGGCCACGGTCGATTGCGATGCCCTCAACCTGGTTGAAGACCGGGGTGTGCGTCGCGTCGAGCTCATCAGTTCGGTACGTGCGCCCGGGCACGACAACGTATACCGGAAGCTCACGATCGAGCAGCGCCCGAATCTGCACAGGCGACGTGTGTGTGCGCAAGAGCAGGTGGCGATCCGCGGGCTCAATGAAGAACGTGTCCTGCATCGCGCGCGCGGGGTGATCCGGGTCGAACCCCAACGCGTCAAAGTTAAACCACTCGTGTTCGAGTTCGGGCCCCTCGGCCACTTCCCACCCCATACCAATGAAGATGTCAGAGATCTCGTCTTGCAGCTGAGAAAGCGGGTGGCGCGTACCTACGCGACGGCGCACCGGGGCCCCCGTCACATCGACGGTCTCAGCCAGAAGGCGTGCAGCTGCCTCAACCGCGGCGAGCTCTGTTTCGCGGCCCTTGTATGCCCCTTCGAGCCGACCTCGCGCCTGGCCCATGAGTTTGCCGGTGGCGGCCTTCTCCTCTTTCGGCACCTGACGCATGAGCGAATTCAGTTTCGCGATTGCAGAATCGTCGCCCAGGTGTTGCGCACGAGCAGTTTTCAGCTCGGTAACAGAGGCCGCAGCGGTGAACGCTGCGAGCGCTTCTTCAATTGCGGCTTCTACCGCTTCTTGAGAGATCGGATTGGAGTTTGAGGTGCTGTCTGACACAAGAATCAATCCTATCGCCCCTGCGACATTTCGAGACACAGGCTCAGATTGGCGTCACGCGGAACGTTAGACTGGCTGGTGTGGCAGGGCGACAACACAGCATGAGCCGCGCAACTCGAACGCTGCGCGGAGCACTGTTTGCTGCTGTCGCAACAGTGCTCGCCGCTGCTTCGCACGCACTTGCTGGGGGCACGGTGACCCCACTTGCCATGCTGGCGACCGCAATCATCGCCCTCCCACTGTGCGTCGTACTTGCCGGGCGGGCCGGATCGGTTTGGCGCGTAGCTATTGCCGTCGGGGCAAGTCAGTTCTTCTACCACTGGGCGTTTGCCGGCATTGGCGCGTCGACTACTCCCGCCTCGGATCAGATCAGTGAGTTTCCAGCAGGATCACACGCCGCACACCTCGCGGCCCTCGAGCAGTTTGTGCCGCGGGTCATCGAGTCTGGCGCTGCCGATGCGACGATGTGGATCTTGCACGGAATCGCCGCGATCATCTCGGCCGCCTTCATCACTCGCGGCGAGCGCGCGGTTCTGGCTCTCGGCAGAGTGCTGGGCAGGGCACTCCCTCACTCGTTCACGCCCACCGAGATACTCAGTCCGGCGCCGCGACTCGTTTCAGTCACCGCTCCTGTACTGCGGCTCCAACTTCTCTCCCTTTGCGCACGTTCACTGCGCGGTCCCCCGGTCTCGTACTGACATTTCGGCTACCGCACCGGTAGCACATCACTCAGTTATAACGACAGACATTTAGGGATCACACATGCATTCGAATACACAAACCACCCTGCGACGAAGGTTCACGCGGTTCAAAGCTCTGGGCGTCGCGGGTACCCTCGGCCTCGCACTCGCAGCGTTCTTTGCCCCTGCGTCGCCAGCACTCGCACACGACCAACTCGTGAGCACTGTCATGGTCACCGATGACGCCGGCGCAGCAGAAGCAGTGCGCATGACGTTTAGCAACAACGTACTTGAGATGGGGACCGAAGTACTTGTTACCGACGCTGCGGGCACGGACGTCACCTCTGGCGAACCAGAGGTTGCGGGTCCCGACGTGACACAGGCGTTCACCCAGGGTCTTCCCGACGGCGCATACAACGCGGTGTGGCGCGTAGTATCGAGCGACGGTCACCCCATTGAGGGGGGCTTCAGCTTCAACATCGAGAACGGCGTGCCGGGAGAAATTCAGATCCTTCCAGAGGGGGCTGGGCACGACCACGGTGACGAGTCAGATGCCGACCATGACCACGGCGATGACGATCACGCCCACGACGGCGACGCCCATGAGGACGATGGCGCGACAGCTGCCGATGACAGCACCACGGGCTGGGTTCTGCCGGTGGGCATTGCAGCGGCGGTAGTGGTGATCGCCGCGATCGCGATCCCACTGCTCACCCGCAAGCGCAAGCGCTCTGCAATTCCTGGCGACTCTGCACCGAGCGCCTGGTCCGCAGGCTCAGAGGAGTAACCGATGAGTCACGCATTCCGCACTCAGCGTTCGCGCCGTGCGGCGTTAGCCCCTGCTCTCGCCGCTCTCGCACTCACGCTCCCGCTCACGCTCGCTGCGTGTTCCGCGGCGGGTGAGACGAACCTATCGGCTGAATCCAACGGCTCCACGGGGTCATCTGCCGAATCTCCTGCACACGCGCAAATACACGCGCTCGATGTCTGGGCGAAAGCAACGGCCGACGACATGAAGCCGGGCGAGGGTATGACTGGGGTATTCGCCCTGCTCGAGAATCACGGAGACGAAGACCTCACAATTAGCGCGGTGACGAGTGATTCGGCGGGCCACGTCGAACTGCACGAGGTTGTCGACGGCCAGATGCGCGAGATCGCTGGTGATGTGGTCATTCCCGCGGGCGGATCGCTGCTGCTCGAACCGGGAGGCAACCACATTATGCTCATGGCGATTCAGGAGCCGTTGCTTCCCGGCGACGAAGTTTCGATCGACCTGAGTTTCTCAGATGGATCGACAGCTACCTTGTCAGCGCTCGTGAAAGACACCGCGGGGGCGAACGAGAGCTACCACGACGGCCATGACAGCCACTGACGAACATCGCGCGGCATCGCCGCAGGGTGTCAGCCGCCGCGCCTTCCTCACGGGAGGCGCGGTTGGCGCAGGCCTTGGCGCACTCGTCGGAGGGGCGGTCGGAGGGGCTGGTGGGTACGCGCTCGCCGGACGTACATCTGAGCACTTACCTTTCGACCCCGAAACCGTCACCTCACTTGGTGAGACGGGCGAGCTTCCCGGGTTCGGTGGAGAATCGTTGCCCTGTCACGGCCGGTACCAGGCGGGTATTGTCTCAGTGCCAGCGGCACACACTCGCTATATTTCCTATCGCCTGCGCGACGCTACCGATCGCGCCGCATTGATTCGACTCTTTCGCATCATTACAGGCGACATCGAAGCGCTCACCGCAGGAACTGCGCCGCTCGCAGACCCCGAGAAGGAACTTGCGGCACGCCCCGCACGGCTCACGATTACGGTCGGCGTCGGTGAGACCCTGGTGGATCGTGTTGCCCCCGCTGAGCGGCCCGAATGGCTCGCACCGCTCCCCGGCTTCTCTCTCGATCAGCTGGGTGGCGGGTTTGACGGCGGAGACCTACTGTTCGTTGTGCAGGCCGACGATCCACTGCCGATCTCGCACGCGGCCCGTATGCTCCACCGCGACATCGATCGCTTTGCCGAGGTGATTTGGACACAGCAGGGCTTTCGACAGTCCAGGGGCGCCGAAGAACCGGGCGTCACGATGCGAAACCTCATGGGACAGGTCGATGGCACGGTCAACCCCAACCCGGGCGACGAGGATTTTGCGGCACTCATGTGGATCGACCGCGAAAGTGGCCCCTCCTGGCTCGTAGACGGCTCGGCATTTGTGCTCAGGCGAATTCGCATGGAACTCGATACGTGGGATCGGGTTGATAGACCGGGTCGCGAGGTCACCATTGGTCGCACGTTATCCGATGGCGCGCCGCTCACCAATCCCGGCGGCGGTGAGCATGCCGAGGTTGATTTCGACGCGAGGGGCGCAAGCGGGTTGCCAGTGATCTCATCCGCAGCTCATATCCGCCGCGCACATTCGACAGACCCGAGCGAACGAATTGTTCGGCGCACGTCAAACTATGATGACGGGAATGAGGTCGGCCTCCTGTTTGGTTGCTACCAGCGAGACCCACTCACCCAGTTCGTGCCGATCCAGCAGAGGCTTGACGATGCAGACCTGCTCAACGAATGGGTCACACACACGGGTTCTGCAGTGTTCGCGATGCTTCCCGGGTTTCAGCCGGGTGAAATGCTCGGCACCGCGCTCTTCGGGGAGGACAGCGACGAACCGCTCAGTTAACTGTGTGACCGGCGGCGCGGTGTGAGTTGCGTCGCTGTGCGAACGCGGTTTCATAGAGCAGCACGCTAGCCGCCGTCGCGAGGTTCAGTGATTCGGCAGCCCCGAAGATTGGGAGCTTGAGCGAGCGCCCAATGGCCGCGCGGTCTGCTTCGTCAAGGCCCCGGGCCTCATTGCCGAACACCCAGGCGATGGGGCCCGCGAGGTCATCCGTTGCACCCGTGAGTTCTGCCCCGCGCACATCTGCGGCGATCGTCTCAAGCCCGGCCTCGCGTGCGGCAGAGAGCACACTCTCAAGCGTCTTCTCGACGACGACTGGCAAATGAAAGAGCGAACCGGTGGTGGATCGCACCACTTTGGGGTGCCACGGGTCGATCGAGTCGCCTGAAAACACCACGGCGTCTGCGCCCGCGGCGTCTGCGGCCCGCAAAACGGTGCCAGCATTTCCGGGGTCCCGAACCTCGTGGAGCACCGCGACAAGTTTCGCGCCATCAAACGCGTGCTCGAGCGAAGCCTCAGGAATGCGCGCGACCGCTACCACGCCCTGCGGCTGTACGGTTTCGGCAATTGCCGCGAGCACGCTCTCGGTCACTCGCTCAATGGAGACGCCGACATCTGAGGCGAGGCGATCGATTTCCAGCTGCCACGACTCGCTCCCCGTGGTGGCAAACAGGGTCTCGACGAGGTCAGAACGATACATGAGCAGCTCGCGAACCGCCTGCGGACCCTCGACAAGAAACTTGCCCGTCTCTTGGCGCTCCTTCTTACGCGAGAGTGCTGCGGCGCGCTTCACACGACCGGCTTTCGGGTTATCGAGAATCTCGAAGCTCATTCGATTAGCCTAGCTGCCTTGCTCTCGCTCACGAGCAACGGAAGCTTTCGAACCCCCACTCCGCAGACACAAAAATCCCGCTCCAGGCGAACCTGGGGCGGGATCTTTGAGCAGAAGTTACGCCGCAGCCTTCGGTGCCGAAGTATCGGCGGGAAGAGCCTTCTTCGCGGTCTCCACGAGCGACGCAAACGTTGCTGGATCGTTCGTTGCGAGCTCCGAGAGGATGCGACGGTCAACCTCAACGCCAGCAAGGCTCAGGCCCTGGATGAAGCGGTTGTAGGTGAGGCCGTTCGCACGGGCACCAGCATTGATGCGCTGGATCCACAGGCGACGGAAATCGCCCTTCTTCTTGCGACGGTCGTTGTACGCGTAGACGAGCGAGTGGGTGACCT
>JBEBUJ010000051.1:0-17132 GCA_040393365.1 Leucobacter denitrificans | reverse complement strand
GAGCAGGCAGCACGCATTGCCTACGGCATGGGCGCAGACGTCACTGTCATCGACATCTTCATCCCGCGCCTCAAGCAACTCGAAGACGAGTTCAACGGCCGCATCCAGACCCGCACCTCAAACGCACACAACATCACCGAGGCGCTGAAGGAAGCAGATCTCGTCATCGGCTCGGTGCTCATTCCGGGAGAGAAGGCGCCAAAGCTCGTCACCGACGAGATGGTCGCGCAGATGAAGCCGGGCTCGGTGCTCGTTGACATCGCAATCGACCAGGGTGGCTGCTTTGAGAACTCACGCCCAACCACACACGACGATCCCACCTTCCAGGTGCATAACTCGATCTACTACTGCGTTGCAAACATGCCGGGAGCCGTGCCAGAGACGTCGACCGCTGCGCTCACGAACGCAACGCTGCCCTACATCGTTGCGATCGCTGACAAGGGCTGGGTAAAGGCACTCTCAGACGACGAGGCACTCGCAAAGGGCCTGAACGCACACGACGGTGTCATAACGTTCAAGGGTGTCGCAGATGCATTCCCTGAGCTTGCATTCAAGAGCGTCGACGAGGTGCTTGCAGCAAACGCGTAAGTTTCACCGCGCGCAGAGGCGTAACCTGGGATTCATGGATCTCAAGTTTTCGTTCGGAGGGGCGTCACCTGATCATCACGATCACGGCGGCGCCCCTTCGGGTATTCCGCTTCCCTTCGCCGGTGCTGCCAGCACACCCGTCTCAACCTCGAACGAACTCGACGTGGTTGTGCGAATTGACGCTTCGGCGGGTGCACCGCTCGTGGTTGCAGAGGTCATTACGGGCGACGGGGTGACGTACGCGCGAGGCGACGTGGGTGTGGATCCGTTTGACACCACCGCGCTCGCGAAGGCGACGCGCTCGGCGATCTCTCGCGCAGTCGCTGGACTCGAGGGGCCGCTCGCCGAAGCGGTCACGGCGGTCGAACTCAATCTTCCTGACGCGGCGGGCGTGCTCATGGGGCTCGGTATCGATTCTGGTGAGCCGGTGGTGACCGAGGCGCTCCAAGCACGGCTCGGCATCAACGTGGGTACGCCTATCCGCTTCGCATCATAGTTTTCCCCGACTACTATCTGATCGTGGCCCTTAGTCTTCGTAAGCTCCTTCTCAACCCTTCACTTCATTTGAGGGTGCTCGTCGGAAACGACGACAATGATGATGGCGCAACTTCGCGCGCGCTCGATCGCGAATTTGAGTGGCTGCACGCCACCGACCTCATCGACCCCACCCAGTTTCTCGGCCCAGCAGAGGTCATTCTCACTCTTGGGTGGCAGTTTCCCATCACCGACCCTGCCGACGAGTCGATCCCGGCCGCACGCAAGAGCAACGCAGAAGTTACCGAGATCTACGAAAACTACGCAGCGCTTATCGCGGCGCACGGCGTCATCGGCGTGGGGTTCGGCAGCGATGTTATTCATCGCGGTGTTCCCCGTGCCCTCGAGGAGGCATGCAAGCAGCACGGCCTCATCCTCTTCGACGTTCCCTATGAGATTTCATTCATGGATCTGCTTCAGGAAGCCGCTCGCATCGTGCAGCGTGACCAGAGCGACCGTTCGATCCGCTCACTTCGCGCCCAAAAGGCAATCGCGAACGCGGCAACGCGCAGGGATGGGCTCACCGCGACGCTCCGAGAAACTGCCCGTCAGCTTGGTTGCGGCGTCGCTTTGTACGATCCACTCGGTCGACCGGTCACAACGGTGGATCCGCCTGACGGTCGGAGCGTGCGCGAGACAGAACTCACCCCGATCGTGCAGCGGACGCTCGCGTCAGGACACCGCTTCCACTCAGTACAGGCCGACCCTGAGCTCGAAGTAGTGCTCCAGTTACTCGGAGAGACGAGCCATCCGAGTGGCATGCTTGCGCTTACCTTGAGCAGAGGGTTTGATGATGTCTCTCGAAATGTACTCTCAAGCGTGCTCGCACTCGTCAGCGTCTCGCTCGAACAGAATCAAGCACTCACCGCACTGCACGGCACACTCCGAGAAGCGCTCTTACAACTCATGGTCACTGACAATGTTTCCGTGACTCGTCACATTATCGAGAGCCTCTGGGGAAACATGCCGGAGCCGCCGCTCGTCGCGCTCGTCGGACTCTCTCGAAGTCACGAAGCTTCGCGCCTCCTCCCCGCACTCGAGCCGCTCCATCTCGAGGAGGATCTCCCCGTCTTCTTCGCGCAATGGCACGGCAATATTGTGCTCATCGCGAAGGATCGAGACGTCGACCGGGTCATCAAGCACCTCGACGGACTCAACCTCGTCATTGGGCGCTCGCGTTGCGAACGATGGGAGGGCCTAGAACTCGCACTCGAGGAAGCCGAACGCGCCGCGACTTTCGGTGAGCGCAGGGGCAGCACCGGAGTCACGCTCTTCTCGGAGATCTGGAGCGAAGGCCTCACCGACCTTATTGATGCCTCCGAGGCTGCCCACGTCGCACGTCGACTACTCGGACCGCTGCAGGTGTTCGATGCTCAGCACGGCGGGGAACTCATCGCAACGCTTCGCGCGTGGCAGTCCCACCATGGCAGGCTGCTCCCCGCATCGCGCGATCTCGGTGTGCATCGGCACACGCTCACGAACCGGCTTGAGCAAATCTCGCAAATGACCGGCCTCGACCTCGATGATGCCGATGCCCGGGTAGAACTCGCGCTCGCATTGCGGTATTTGCAGGCATCCTGACTCATTGAGGACTTGCCTTCGCTCGACAATTTGTCGAACAGAACACCACATGATGGCCACTATGGCACGGGACATTCCCTTATCGTGCACACAGAGTGTCCATCCATATTTTCTTTATCGACAGAACGTTGAATGCGCGAGTACCTATGAACGTCGCAGACTAGAGCCGTCCACCACCTCGACCATCTGCGAAGGAGCATTTCATGGTCAAATTGAAGCGAAGCCTCGGTTTCGGCGCTGCCTATGCCGCGTCAACAGGCCTCGTCGTTTCCGGCACCGCAATGGTCTCACTTGGAAACGGCTTCGGTACGGGCGGGCTTGCGTTTGCGATCCCCGCATTCATTGGGCTCATCATCATCACGATGGTCGCCATTTCTTATGGCGAGCTTGCGTCGATGCTCCCCGGCGGTGGAATGGTGGGAGAATACACGCTTCCAGCCCTCGGACGCCTCATGGCGATCATTGCGGTACTCGGTGGTTACCTTGTACTCGTATCAGCCGATGGCGGCACACAACTCCTCGTCGCCGGTGACTCATTCGAGTCACTCACTGGCTTCCCTGCGCCCGCATTCTCCTTCATACTCCTCGCAATTCTGCTCACGCTCAACATCTCGGGTGTCGATATTTTTGCCCGAGTGCAGATACCTGTGGTGTTCGGCATGATGGGAATCCTCGCAATCATGGGTCTCGCCGGCGTCTTTGGCTTTGCCACGGGTGAACGCGTCTACAACCCGCTGCTCGCAACCGACTGGGGAACGCTCGCGTCGATGGGTGCGGTTGCGATCTGGTTGTACATCGGCATGGAGTTTGTGGCACCACTCGCCGAAGAGGTAAAGCGCCCATGGCGCAATATACCTCTTGCGATGATCATCGGTGTATCCACCATCTTCCTCGTTGATGTGTTGTTCGGCTGGGGCGCCACGAGGTACGCAGATCTCGCCGAAATGGCAGCATCATCGATTCCGCACGTCGTCGGAGCCACCGCTATCTTCGGTGCGACCGGTGGGCTCATTATGACGCTCGTCACCATTCTCGCGTCATTCTCGACCGGCAACTCCTACCTCGCGGCAATCCCTCGCATGCTCTACGGACTCGCGAACGAAGGCCTGCTACCGCGGTGGTTTGCGAAGGTCAGTCGTCGCTCGAGAGTGCCGTGGGCCGGCATGCTCGTCACCGCAGGGTGCATGGCATCGGTGTTGCTCTACTCGACATTCACGAAGGGAGGCATCGACCTCATCCTGAATCTCATTAGCATCGCGTGTACGACCTGGTTGCTGAGCTATATCATTGCTCAGATCGACGTGATTGTGCTTCGCCGCCGCTACCCAGAGGCAAAGCGTCCATTCAAGACCCCGTTCTACCCGATCCCACAGATCCTCGGTATCGCGTCGTGCACCTATCTCATCGTGTTTATCGTTCCCGATATGTCGCAGCGACTTGTCATCTGGGGAAGTGCCGGAGTCGTGCTTGCGGCGATCACCCTCTTTGGCGTGATCTGGTTGAAGAGGAACAGGCTTCCGCTCTTTACGCCGACGGACCTCGTGCACACACAGAGCAACATCGTGGTGCGCTCCGAAAGCCTCGGGGATGAAGAGGACGAATCGCTCGCCTACGTCCTCCAGGGTGAAAAGGCCTAGCGATGGCGAAAAGGTCTCGGACACTCCGTAACCCACTCGCAGGCAACGGACTCATCGCGAGCCGGGCTAGGGCTGCGCTCAAGCGGACCGCGACCGAGTTCGGTGAGGTCGTATCGAGCGATCAGGTGTCCGTCACCGTGCGCACTGCGGATGGAACTCCTCTCCGCCTGAGCTACGCACTTGGGAACTATATTTTCTCGCGCGTGTACAACCTCGAGATTACCGTGCGGATCCCAGACACGATCCGCGCCGGACTCTCGCTCTCATTCAAGAACCGGTCTGCCCCACAGCTCGTGGTAAAGAAATCTGTGGATCGTGGGCTTGAGGATCTCAACCAGGCGGTCGAGTCGCATCTTGCCGCAGTGGACCTCTTAGCGACGCGCACGGGCGGATCCGCTGGATCCCGCGCCGTCACCCTGACCCCCATGGGTGGAGCGTTTGTGTGGGTACTCATCCCGCCAATTTTTAAAGCAACCGCGTTTCCGCCGGGCGAGCCAGAGCAGATCCTGGATCTCGTGCGCGCGTTGCGCACGTATACCCCGCGGGCTATCGCTGCCTAACCTTGAAACTCTCTCAATCATTCCGAAAGGACACACACATGCAGAGCATGAAGGCCGCCGTTTTCGTAGGCCCGGAACAGCCACTCGAGATCCGCGAACTCCAGTTGCCTTCGCAGCCGGGTGCCAACGAGGTATTGGTCAAGCTCGCCGCGTCGGGTGTGTGCCACAGCGACCTGCACGCGCTCGACGGCGACTGGGAGACTCCAGCCCCACTCGTGCTCGGGCACGAGGGCGCCGGCGTGGTCGTCGCCGTGGGATCAGAGGTGAACGATATCGAAATTGATGACCACGTGATTATGTCGTGGACGCCATCGTGCCAGAAGTGCGAGTTCTGCGTCTCCGGGAATCCGGTACTCTGCCAGCTCGCGAACGAAACCGCGTACCAGCACGTGTTCTTCGACGGCAGGCCGCGGCTCACCGACGGAGAGACCGACGTGAAGAGCTTCCTCGCGGTCGGCTCGTTCGGCGAGTATGCAATGGTTCCGGCGTCTGCCGCCATCAAGATCAGGAAAGACGCGCCGCTCGCTCAGGCTGCGCTCGTCGGCTGCGCAGTGACCACGGGCATCGGCGCGGTTGTTAATACTGCGAAGGTCGAGCCGGGCAGCACAGTGCTCGTTGTCGGCTGCGGTGGCGTAGGGCTCAACGTCGTTCAGGGTGCCCGCCTCGCAGGCGCGAAACAGATCATCGTCGCCGACGTGAGCGACGAGAAGCTCGAACTCGGTCGCAAGTTCGGTGCAACCCACACAGTGAACAGCCGCGAGCGTGATCTCCTCGAAGCAGTACAGGATCTCACGGATGGGCGAGGGGTCGACTACGCGTTCGAGGCGATCGGGCTCCCATTCACGATCGAGGCCTGCTACGAGGCGGTGCGCCGCGGCGGAACGGCGGTCGTGGTCGGACAGGTCGCTGATGGCGTGAAGATCTCAATCGATCCATTTGTCATGAGTGATCAGGAGAAGAAGCTCATCGGTTCGAACTACGGTTCGAGCCGGCAGTCCATCGATTTTCCGAAGATCATCGACCTCTATATGGAGGGCCTTGTCGATCTCGACTCGATGGTCACCGACCGAATCAAGCTCGACGACGTGAACGAGGCATTCGCCGAAATGCGCCAGGGTCGAGGGATTCGAAGCGTAATCGAGTACTAGCCCGGTACTGCTCGCGGAGATCGCGCGCCCGGCTGGAGTGTCGTGCGCGCGACCTCCGCGCGTCAGGCGCGCTGGAACTTGATTATGCGCTCGAGCGCCTCCGCTACCGCGGGTTCTCCCGCAGCGTACGACAATCGCACTGCCCGATGGCCAGCTACCGGATCGAAGTCGCTGCCCGGCACAACGGCCACGTCTGCCTGCTCAAGAAGCGCTCGCGCGTAGGTCGAAGAGTCGCCGAACCGTTCGAGCTGTGGGCCAAGCTCCGAGTAATAGTAGAACGCCCCGTCTGACGGCGCGGACGCGCCCCAGCCAAGTTCAGGTTGCGCGGCAAGTATAAGCGACCTCGCACGAGCAAACGTTTCCACTACGGCATCGCGCTCTGCATAAGTTTCGGGAGTGAATGCCCGCATCGCGAGTTCCTGCGCTGGTGCTGACGGTGAGAGTGCGAAGTTTGAAGCGAGAGACTCAAATGGTGTCACAAGCTCTTGCGGCAGAATTGCCCACCCAAGGCGCCACCCGGTCATGCCCCAGTATTTCGAGAACGAGCTGATGACAATCGACTCGCGGCTCAATTCAACTGCACTCACGCCACGGGGGTCGGGTGCCCCAGGTTCTGGGAAGGTGATGCCATGATAAATCTCATCGCTAATAAGCCTGACACCGTGCGCATCACACCAGTGTGTAAGCGCAGTGAGCTCCTCACGGCCCAGCATCGTGCCCGTTGGATTTGCGGGTGAAGCGACGATGAGTCCCGCTAATTGTCCGTGCTCAGATGTCGCGGCCTCAAGCAGCGCGGGGGTCGGCTGGTATCGGGTTTCGGGCCCAGTCGGAATCTCAATGACCTCGATACCGAGGGCTGAGAGAATGTTTCGATACGCCGGGTATCCGGGACTCACGAGAGCGACTTTGTCACCGGGGTCAAACGCGGTGAGGAACACGAGTTGAAAAGCGCCTGAAGATCCTGTCGTGACGGCGACGGTTGAAGGGTCAACCGAAACGCCATACCACTCGAGGTAGTGAGTTGCGATGGCTTCACGAAGCGGAATCGTTCCGAGCGGGCCCGTGTACCCCGCGGGCTGCAACGTTCCCGGTGCTGGCCTAGCACTCGGCTCGCCAGCGCAGAGTGACACAACATCGTGCCCCGCAGCACGCCGCTTTGCGACCTCGTCGGTGATCTGCATCACTTCGAACGCGGGCACCGCGGAGCGTTTCGAAGCGCCCGCAAAGCGCGGTACGGTCAAGGGTCGTTCAGGCACATCTGCGGGTGTCACAGCGTCAAGACTGAGCGACGGCGGAGTCTTAAAGGGACCGGGAACTTTCACCATTCCTCCACGTTACCTCGTCTCCCCCATCTGCCCCGTCTCTCCGACGATGTGATCAAGCACCCGCCCGGCCGCTCGCGTGAGCGCCGTAATCACCTCTTGCACCTCGGGGCGTTGCTCGCCTCGCGCGTGCATGATCATGAGCCGACGGCCATCGCCCTCACCAATCCCGAAGGCGCGCACCCCGGGGTGGCGATAGCTGACCAAACTGAGCCGTGGCACCACCGACACGCTCATGTCACGTGCTACCAGCTCCTGCACGACCATGTAGTCGTCGGTGGCATGACGGATGTCGGGCGTGAAGCCCTCGCGCGCCGCGATCCGCAAGAAGTGCTGGCGGCATGCTGGGCAACCGGCCACCCAACGGTCGCCCGAATACTCTGCGAGTGTGCGGCGTTTACTTGACGGAATGCCGCGCCGTTGGGAGACGATGAACTGCAGCGGGTCCCAGCCGATTGGAATCGTCACGAACTCACCCGCTTCCCCGGTGCTGAACTCGGACGCCGTCTCATCGTCGTACTGGAACACGAGTGCGACATCGGTCGCGCCTCGCCGAAGCAGTTCGGGCACCGCGAAGGGTTCCTGCTGCTCGAGTTCGATCGTCACTTGCTCGCGTCCGCTCCCGCGGGCAAGCAATTCCGACATCGCAGGTGCGACGATGCTGGTGCACGCCGACGGGAAGGCCACGACCCGCACGGTGCGCGCATCGTCATCGATGAGGCCGGCAACCTCGCGCGCCGCGCGGGCGAGGTGCCCGTCGATGATCTCGGCATGGTGCAGCAGACGGGTGCCCGTCGCGGTGAGTTGCACGCCTTTGACGGTACGGATCACGAGTTCTACCCCGAGGCTTTCCTCGAGCCTGCGCACCTGGCTGCTCAGTGCGGGCTGCGTCCACCCGAGTTCGCGCGCTGCGGCTGCGAACGAACCGTGCTCTGCGACCGCACGAAACGACATGAGTGCCCGCGGATCGATGCCCCCTGACACGAGCTACCTCACTGCGTCTCTGCGAGTTCCGCGAGGCGGGTTTCGACACCTGTGAGGCCGGGGTTTACACGCGCTGAACCGTCAGCGAAGATCACCGTCGGGATCAACCAGTCGCCGCCGTTCGCCGCGATCGCGATGCGCTCCGCCTGCGGATCCTGCTCGATCAATACCTCGGTGTAGGAGATCCCGGTGTGCTTCAGCATTGTCTTCAATCGCGTGCAATGCCCGCACCACTCCGCCGAAAAGACAGTCACAGCGCCGGGCTCCGGCAGATACGGCGCGACATCGTCGGCTGCCAGAGTCGCGTCGCTATCCGCACCACGCTGCTCAGTCATGCATAGCCTCCTTCGCCAGGCTCGCCGCCTCGACCACGCGACGCATCGCCTCCAGTGTAACCGGCCTCGGTAGAGCCGAGTTAAACCGGACCCAACCTCGCCCAGCAGCCCCGCACGCCTCACCGTCACTCACAACCACCTGCGCCACGTCTCTCACCGTGTCGGCAGCCGAAACACCCTCGCGCAGCAACCCGGTTTCTGAGAGGTCGAGCCAAAGCAAGTAGGTCGCCTCGGGTGCAATGATGCGGATCCCGGTGCGATCCGCCGTCTCCGTAAGTAGCTCGACGGCCGCAGCCACCGTGCCGCGCAGATACTCCATTGTCTCGGTGAGCCAGGGGCGCCCGTTCCCGTAGGCCGCCGCCGTCGCTACCACGCCGAGCACCGATGTCTGGTGCTCGTACCAGTGCCCGATCCGCTGCCACTCGACCAGGTGTTCCGGATTCGTGAAGACGAGTTGCCCACACTTCGTTCCCGGAATGTTGAACGCTTTGCTCGCAGAAGTTGCCGTGATCGTGTGCGCGGCGGCACGCGGGGTGCGCGCTGCGTAGACCAGGTGCCGCCGATCCGCGAGCATCATCGGCGCGTGGATCTCGTCGGCGAACACGAGACCGTCGAACTCGGCAACGAGCGCCTCGATCTGGGCGAGCTCAGGCTCGGTGGCTACCTTGCCGATCGGATTGTGCGGGTTGCAGAGCACAAGCAGGCGCGCACCGCGTTCGAAAGCCGTTCGGAGTGCCTCGAAATCGTATTGCCACTGAGCTCCGTCGCGCAGCATCGGCACCTCGATCACTGGGTGACCCGTCTGCTCCGGCAGCGAGATGAACGGCATGTACGCGGGCGTCGGCACAATGATCGGCTCCCCCGCTGGCAACAGGTGCGTGAGCACCGCCCGAAACCCTGCGACGAGGTCGGCCACCGGGCGGATCGCCTTACGAGGCGGCGCCCAGCCGTAGGAGTCTTCGAGCCACTCGCCCACGGCATCCTGCAGCAGCGCGATATCGGGGGCCGACAGATAACCGAGCGCATCGGTCACCACGGTGTCGGTGAGCGCCCGACGAACTACCGGCGGGCATCCGAGCTCCATCTCGGCGAGCGGGCGCCCAATCTCTCCCGCTATGGCATGCCCGGGTGCTTCGACTGCAATATGCACCGCTCCTCCTTCTGCGTCTCGGCGGCCTGACCGTGCGGCGAGCACGGCCGTGATCCGCCATGCTTCTCATGCTAGGTCGGCGCGCACCGCCGCAGATGCGCGTTTCGGCTTCGATGCTCTGCGTTTTCGTTTGATCTAAGAACGCCACCGAAACGCTGCGAACCTCCGTCTATGACGCGGAAAGTCAGCGCAAAGCACGTATCCAGATATCCTGTAATACTCTGGCCAGGTAGGCCGCACGCAGTTCCGATGGCCTGCGCAGAAACTACACTCGATGCTGCGCCCGTCGCGTCTGCACGGACGCGGGGCTACTCCCACAGCCCGGCATACGCAAAGGAGCGACACAGATGCACACACATTCCCCACACCGACCGGCCACGCGCTGGCGTCTCGGCGTCGCCGTGCTCGCCGCCGCGGCGCTCGCACTCACCGGCTGCGCTGGCGGCAGCGACGAGGATCCAACAAATGCTTCCGAGGTCGAACTCGTCGACACCGGCGAGGAGATCGAGCAGGTCACCGTCGCCTTCCCCGGCTCACTCGCAAACCTCTACATCGGCCAGGAAAGCGGCATTCTCAACTACAACCTCGCTGCGCTCACGCAGGAGGGGCTCGTCGCTCAGGACTCGACCGGCGCGATCGTACCGGCGCTCGCGGAATCATGGGAGACTCCCGATGACCTCACCTACGTCTTCACCCTGCGCGACGACGCGAAGTTCCAGAACGGTGACCCGGTGACGGCCGACGATGTGGTCTTCAGCCTCGAGCAGGCGAACAACCCAGAGTCCTCCCCCGGCATCTATTACTACCTGATGAATCTCGACTCCGTAGAGAAGACCGGCGATCGTGAGGTCACCATCACGACCAAGGCGCCCGACGCCACCTTCCTCGTGAACATGTCGGCCGCGGCTGCTCTCGTCGTGACGCAGCAGAAGTACTGGGAAGAGCATGGCGGCGCCGTCGGCACGAGCGATTCCCTGCTGCTCGGCACCGGGCCCTACCAGGTAACCGAGTTTCAGCCTGATTCGCACGTGACACTAGAACGCGTGGACACGTGGTGGGGCGGCGAACCGAAGGCGCAAAGCATTCGGGTGAACTTCATCCCCGATGAAAACACCCGCCTTGCGGCTGCGCAGAAGGGCGACCTCGATATCGCCTTCAACGTGCCGATCAACCAGGCCGACAACTGGGGCAAGATCGACGGCATGCGCGTCGAATCGATGAATGATCTGTCGTATGTCGGGCTCCTCTTCGATCAGAACGTCGCACCCTTCGATGACATCAAGGTGCGTCAGGCGATCGCGCAGAGCATCGACCGCGAGGCGATCACCGACAGACTGCTACGCGGCTACGGCGAGGCCGCCACGGCGATCATGACCCCCGAGTCGCTCACCGCGGCGTTCTCGGTTGATGAGGCGCGTGAGAAGCTCGCGACGATCCCGCAGCACGAGTTCGATCTCGATGCGGCGAAGGAGCTCATCGCGGGCACCGCGGCCGAGGGCCTGGAGATCGAACTGACCTACCCGAACACCGGCCCACAGCTCGGCATCGCCGCACAGGCGATTGCAGAGAACCTCGGCGAGATCGGCATTACGACGAACGTGCGCGAGATCCCAATCGAAGAATGGCTCGCGACCATCGGCGACGGCGAGCACGGTCTGAGCTTCATGTGGTACTTCTCGACGACGGGCGATCCCTCAGAGATCAACAGCTACCTCATCGGCGCGGAGAACCCGAACGGCTTCGTGAGTGACGAGGCGGTAGCCCTGATCGCCGAGGCGAACGCCCTCGCCGACCCGGTGGCACGTGCCGAGAAGCTGCTCGAGCTTGAGACGCTCAGCGCCGAGCAGGTCGTCAATGCGCCGCTCTGGTGGGGCAAGTCGATCACGGCGTTCTCGAACACCGTGGGACTCACCGACTACAGCGCATTCTCATTCACGAACTCCTGGGGAGCTCAGCTCTTCGCCGCAGAAGCGAAGTGACCGAGGCGTGACAACCAGCATCAACGCGCGAGCCGGAGCCAGTTCGGGACTCCGGCTCGCGCGAACGATCGCGTTGCGCGTCGGCGGGGTGCTTCTGATCCTGCTCGTCATCTCGTTCCTCACCTTCACGCTGATTTATCTGGCACCGGGAGATCTCGTGAAGAACCTCCTGGGCAACCGACCGAGCACCCCGGCAGCCATCGCCGCGATTGAGGCACAGTACCGGCTGAACGATCCGTTCTTCGTGCGCTACGTTGACTGGCTCGTGGCGGCTCTGCAGGGAGATTTCGGTATTTCTATCCGCCTGCAGCAGCCCGTTACGACCGTGATCGCGAGCCGACTCGGCGTGACCGGGTCACTCATCGCCTTCTCGTTCATACTCGCCCTCATCACCGCAGTACCACTCGGTATCGCGAGCGCAGCCAAGGCAGGTCGCCTGATTGATCGCGTCTCGAGTGCGACCGCGCTCTTCGGTCTGTCGGCACCGAGCTTCGCCCTGGCGATCCTCGCGATCTCTGTATTCGCGATTATGATTCCCGTCTTCCCTGCCTACGGCGCTGGCCAGGGCTGGCTCGATCAGACCTGGCACCTCATTCTGCCCTCGGCCGTGCTCGCCGCCGGCATCGGCGCAATCCTCATGCGCATGACCCGAGCCGCCGTGCTGCGCGAGCTCGAGAGCGACGCGATCACCTTCGCCCGTGCACGCGGCATCCCAGAGCGCCGCGTGCAGCGGATCGCCCTTCGTGCCGCGCTGATCCCGATCGTGACAAGCGCAGGCCTCATTCTGACCTTCATCATCGGCGGCACAATCATCGTCGAGACCGTGTTCGCACTGCCCGGCATCGGTCAGTTACTCGAAGAGGCCGTCTTGTTCAAGGATCTGCCGGTCGTGCAGGCGATTACCCTACTCGTGGCCGGGTCGATCGCTCTCATCACAATCCTCGTCGACTTAAGTTACATGCTGCTCGACCCGCGGGTGCGTGCACGGGAGTTATCATGACGAATCTCACGCAACAGGTCACACTCAGCAGCCGGATCCGCATCGGGCCAGGCAAGCACCGTGATTGGGTCGTACGTGTCTCGACCGTATTCCTCGCGATCATCGCGATCGCGACGCTCATCGCGCCGTTCTTCACCGACCTGGCGAGGAAGCAGAGCATCCTCGACTCGCTCCTGCCCCCAGGCTCGCCCGGGCACCTACTCGGCACCGATGAACTGGGGCGCGACGTACTGCTCCTCACCCTCGCCGGCACCGGGTCAGCGATCGCCGGGCCCGTTGTCATCGCCGCGGGATCAATGCTCATCGCGATCATCGTCGGTACGCTTGCCGGCTACCTGCGCGGCCCGGTTGACTGGGCAGTCGGCCGGATCGTCGACGTACTGCTCTCGCTTCCGGTTATGCTCGTCGCGATCGTCGTAGCCGGTATCTTCGGGGCCGGTTATTGGGTTACCGTCGGTATGCTCGTGTTGCTGTTTTGTCCCTCCGATATTCGTATCATTCGTGCCGGTGTCACGGAACAGGCGCCGCGCCCTTACGTCGAGGCGGCGCAGATGCTCTCGCTGTCGCCAGCGCGCATCATGTATCGCCACATCGTGCCCAACGTGTGGCCACTCATACTCACGAACTTCATGCTGAACCTCGCCATCGCCCTGGTCACGCTGTCTTCGCTGTCCTTCCTCGGCATTGGCGTAGCTCCTGGCACGCCCGACTGGGGACGGCAAATCACCGATGGCCGCGGCATACTGAGCGACAACCCAGCGATGCTGCTCGTCCCCGCGATTCTGATTGTGTTGGTCGCCATGGCCATCAACGTGCTCGGCGACTACCTCGGTGAGCGCCTGCGTGAGAGAGGCATGCAATGACCGAGTCACAGGCCGCATCACAGACCACCTCACCGGGTCTGCCAGCAGACACTGCTGCGACTGGCTCAGGCCCAAATACCGGCGCTGCCGCAGTGGTCGTCACTGATCTCAGTGTCACCGCTAGCGAGCGCACGCTCGTATCACCACTCTCATTTGAGGTTGCCCCCGGCGAGATGCTCGCGATTATCGGCGAATCGGGGTCGGGAAAATCGATGACTGCCCGCGCGATCACAGGCTTGCTGCCTCGTGGAGTGCACGCCGAGGGCTCTGCTCACATCGATGAGCACCGGTACGATCTGTCATCTGATTCCGATTCGAGTTGGAGTGAGGTGCGCGGTCACCGTGCGGTGCTCTTGTTGCAGGACCCTTTCACCAGTCTGAGCCACGTGCTCAGGTGTGGGGAACAGATCGCAATGACCATCGAGGCCCGGTTGCGTCGCGCGGGAAGGGCGCGGATCTCAAACGCGCAGATCCGCGACGAGGTGACCAAGCGTCTGGCCGAGGTGCATCTGCCAGCGCGCGTGGCCCGGCAGTATCCCTCGGAGCTCTCGGGCGGTATGCGGCAGCGCGTCGCGATCGCTGCCGCGCTCGCCGCTGAGCCTCGCCTGCTCATCGCAGACGAACCGACGACCGCGCTCGATGCGAGCACACAGGGAGAGGTGCTCGATCTACTGCGCGAGCTCCAGGTCGCCCACCGCATGGCGCTTATCCTCATTAGCCACGATCTCGGTGTTATCTCGGGCCGCGCAGACCGCGTCATCGTGATGCAGCACGGCGAGGTTGTCGAGCGCGGTGAGACCGAGCGCGTGCTCGGCGCGCCGGAGCACCCATACACCCGCGCTCTTATCGCTGCGAACCTCTCAATCTCCGATGCCCCTCGCGATGCGGGACAGCACGCTGCTGGCCCGGTCGCGCCGGCCCTGCTCGAAGCCGTCGACATCTCGAAATCGTTCGGCCAGCACCAGGCGCTCGCACACGCATCTATCTCGGTCGGTGCCGGTGAGGTGCTCGCGATCGTGGGTGAGTCAGGTTCGGGCAAGACCACGCTCGCCCGATCTATCGCCGGGCTCGACACGCCCGATACCGGCGAGATCCGGCTCGATGGTCGAGTGCTGCCAGCCGGGAGACGCGGGCGCGCTCCCGGAGAGATCCAGGTGGTCTTCCAAGACCCCTACTCGACCCTGAATCCGGCCTTCACAATCGGTGCCTCCCTTGAGGAAGCCCTACGCGCTGGCAGCGACCGCAGCCGCACCGCTGCCGAGTTACTCACCCTCGTGGAACTCGACCCCGCGCTCGCCTCACGTCGCCCAAGCCAACTCTCGGGTGGGCAGCGCCAGCGCGTGGCAATCGCCCGAGCGATCGCGCCTTCCCCACGCGTGCTGATCTGCGACGAAAGCGTCTCGGCGCTCGACGTATCAGTGCAGGCGCAGATCCTCGCATTGCTTGGGAGGCTGCGCGACGAACTCGACCTCGCCATGCTCTTCATCACGCACGATCTCGGCGTCGTCGCACGGATCGCCGACCGGGTGGCCGTGCTCCGACTCGGCGAGCTCATAGAGCAAGGCACGACCGCGGAGATTCTCCGTGCGTCACAGCACCCCTACACTCAACAACTTGTCGCCGCCGCTGAGCGCGATAGCGTCGCCAGGGACCTGCCGACCGATGAGCGCTCGAGCCAGCACTCCCCCCAACGCCCGCACCAGCGTCCACCACAGCAAGAGGATCACGAATGAACACGACCCCCGCGCACCCCCTCGCCACCGTGACGGCCACGGCGGGCAGCGCACTGCCCGCCGCCCTCGCCCGCGGTGCGAGCGACTTACGCCGTGCCGCCTGGCAGGTCGAGCGTGAACTGTGGGCTCCCCGCACCTTCGTCGCCACCGACACCAATGGCTCCGTGCTCGGCGCGGCGCTCACGGCTGCGCGACCCTATTCGGCCTACCGCAAGATCGTCGATGTGTTCGCAGACCACGACGCGGTCTGGGCACAGCTTGTCGAAGCCGCGCGCGATGACTCGGTTCCTTTGGGTGGCAATATTGGGGGGATCCCGGCCAACGCGCAGACGCGCCCCACTCCCATTGCTGTGCACTTCGAGGAACGCCTCGCCGACGCGCCACTGACCCCGACACAACGTGCCGCGCTCACCGCCGCGGGGTTCGTCCCTGCGCAGACTCCTGTTCCCTCGATCCCGAGCACTCGCCCCGGCGACCCATCGCAGTCTGCGGCCTGGTCGTGGTGGCGCGGCTCCGTTCCGCAACACAATGCCCCCTACTACGGCCAGACAACCGAGGTCACCTGCGGTGCGGTCGCAGCGCTCACCGCCCTCGAGCAGCGTGGCAACGACACGTTCAGCCCGGAGAGTCTGGTCGAGAACCGCGCGGCGGAGATCGCCTTCTGGCGACGCGCGACGAACCTGCCCGCCTGCGAGCCCGTCGGGCTGGCGGTCGAAACCGCAAAGCTCGGCCGCGATTCGAACCTGCTCGCCGACTTGCCGCGCGTCATCTTGAGCACCTCCGAACCTGTGCTGATCGAAGAGTTCTCAAGCAACGAGTCCGAGCGAATGCTCCGCGCCGACCTGCAGCTCGAATCGCTGCGACAGGCCGAGGAACTGGGGCTCTCGATCGAGCGTCGCTGGATCGAGGTATCGGAGATCTTCGAGCTCGTGCGCGGCGGTGCACAGGTGTTGCTACTCATCGACCTCACCGAGCTGATCGCAGATCCGACCCCGCACTGGGTACTCGCGCAGGAGGTCATCGATGACACGCTGCTGATCAGCGACCCCTGGGTGCACTACCCGAATGGTGAGACGTGGGTCGACACCTTCGCCCTGCCACTCCCGGCGTCTTCCATCGACCGGATCACCCGATGGGGGGATCCCGCCTATCGCGGCGTGATCGTGCTCTCCGGGAACTGATCGGGCGACAATCGGCGAACTACGGGCTGCGCCGCGGCTCACTCCCCTGCATCGCGATGTGCGCGCTCAGTGAGCCGAAGATAGCCAGAAAGTGCTGAGAGACCTTCAGCCGATGTAGGAAGCCCATCGCCGAGCCAGGGGCTCGAGAACAGGTAGCTCGCCCACTGCGCCCTGCTGATCGCGACATTGAGTCGGTTGCGCATGAGGAGAAACTCGAGCCCGCGCGGTACGTCTTCAGCGCTCGAAGCGGCGAGGCTCACGAGCGAGAACACGGCTTCTTGCCCCTGAAACCGATCCACCGTACCCACCCGGATCTCGCCGAAACCAGCGGCTCGAAGCGCATCGCTCACGCACTCCACCTGAGCGTTGTAGGCGGCCACAACAATGATGTCGCGCGCCTCGATCGGGCGGGACAAAAGCTCGCCGCCGTCGGCAATCTCCTGCCGAAGTGTGAGGCCACCGGCAAGGAGCTGTCGCACGGTATGTGCGATCTCGTCTGCTTCTTCGGACGAACTCGTCGCGTTGCCAGTGTGCTCG
>JBEBUJ010000050.1:0-17727 GCA_040393365.1 Leucobacter denitrificans | reverse complement strand
GGGTGCGTGGATCGAGGTGGATCGCTCGACCTGGTCGCCGCTGCCGGTTTTCCGGCACCTTGCAGACCTCGGTGGTCACTCGCTCGAGTCGCTTGAGGGCGCTTGGAATCTCGGCGTGGGTATGTTCGCTGTTGTCGCGGCGGATCGCGCACCCCTTGTCGCCACCGCGCTTACTGCGGAGGGGCTCGACACCTGGGTGGTCGGCGCGGTATCGACGAGCTCGCGCGATCTCGAAGGATTCGAGCAGGGCGCGAAGGGTGTCGATGGAGGCGCCGTGCGCCTCGTCTCAAACTACGCGAGCTAGGGAGTTGCTTGTTGGTGGGGAGTGGGCGTAACCCCTAGTTAAGCGCGTGTTTCTCGGCCCAAAACCAGGTCCAACTTCTCGAGTAAGAGGCGAGCGTGGTCTGAGGTGAACGGCAGCGGCGGCCTGATCTTGAGAGTTGCGGCAGTTGGCCCAGACGCGCTGATAAGCACGCCTTCGTCACGCAGAGCATTCACCACCCGAGCAGCCAGTTCTGGGTCTGGGGTGAGATCGTTGTCTCGAGTGCCGAGATCCATCGCCAAGAACAATCCTGCTCCACGCACATCGGTAATTCGCTCGTAGTCACCCTTGAGCGACTGCATTCCAGTGAGGAGTTCTCCGCCTACGCGGGCTGAGTGATCGACGAGCTCGTCTTGCTCGATCACGTTGAGCACGGCCGAAGCAGCAGCAATGCTAACTGGATTCCCACCAAAGGTATTGAAGTACCGCACTTCGGAACCAAACTTCTTCTGTGCAGCGACGGTGCCCACCACGGCGGAGATAGGCACTCCATTGCCCATTGGTTTCCCTAGAACGACGAGGTCAGGTGCAATGCCGTGACGTTGGAATCCCCACCACTCGCCGCTGCGCCCGAAGCCGGGCTGTACTTCGTCTGCAATGTAGAGACCCCCGGCGTCGTGTACTGCTTGAACTACAGGAGAGAGGAACCCGGCAGGATCCACCTGCACGCCATCACTTGAGAAGATTGAGTCGAGAATGATCGCTGCAACACCGTGACCACGTTCGTTGAGGTCCGCAATTGCAGCGTTCACGGACCTGAGCAGTTGCGTCGCAACCTCATCGGCAGGCGTGCGGGATGTATCGATAGAGGGAATAAGGGCGACATGGTCACCGATCTTGTTGTTCGGTCCGAGTGAGGGCGACACCTGCGCCGCGGCCTGAGTAGTGCCGTGGTACGCGTGCTCGGTAACAATTAGCCCTCGGTTTCCGGTGCCGTATTGGGCCGTTCGGATTGCGAGATCGATGGCCTCGCTTCCCGTACACGCAAAAGTCACCCGTTCAAGCGGGGCGGGAAACTTCGCGACGAGGCGCTCAGCGTATTCCACGACCTGGTCTGTGAGGTACCTCGTATGAGTGTTCAGCGTGGCAAGCTGAGTGCTCACTGCCTCGGTGACTGCGGGGTGACTGTGGCCAATTGCGGGCACGTTGTTGTACGCGTCAAGGTATTCGCGACCATCCATGCCGCGGAGCCAAAGCCCTTGCGCGCTCTGCACTGCCACTGGTTCGCGATAGAAGAGACGGTAAGAGGGTCCGAGTACTCGGTCGCGACGATCAAGTAGGCGCCGTGTACTCGGCTCAAGAACGACCCCGTTCGATGGGTCGTACCCGTTTGCCATGTGCACTCCGGACTTAACAGGCGTGATGGTCACCGTAGCTCCCTTCAATGAGATTGGTCATCAATCAAATCAAGATTGGCACGAATTCTGGGGACCGTCAAGGTTGAGTACCCATGGTTGATCACCAGTTCGGGTAATGTATTGCATATACTCCAGCGGAAGGCCAACTGTGACCGAGACCATTCTCTCCACGCCAGCGGCAGCAGAAACTGCCGCGAATCAGATCCGCGAGATGATCTTCGCGGGCACGATCGCTCAGGGGGAGAGGCTTCGAGAGATCGCCCTCTCTGAGATGCTCGGAGTATCGCGGCGCACCGTGCGCGAGGCGCTGTTGTTTCTTGCCGAGCAGCGCCTTATCGTGCATGAGAGGCATCGGGGGGCGATAGTGCGAACACTATCTGCGCACGATATTCGCGACCTTTACAAGGTGCGTCGCACCTTTGAGCTTGAGGGTGCGCGTAATGCACCGTTCGCATCTGATGCTGCGCGCGCGCAGCTCGCTGCTTCATTCAAGCTGCTTGAGGAAGCGCTCTATGCTGGCGAATCCCGGCGCACGGTCACGGCCGATCTTCAATTTCACGGTGCGGTGGTCGGGCTCGCCGGTAGCGATCGACTCATTGGATTCTTCGAGCAAATAAGCGCGGAGATGGAAATGGTGCTCGTCATGATCCGCGGGGTAGAGGAAGAGCGGGGTATGTCGGCAGAGCAGATGGTGAGCGAGCACCGAGTGATCCACGACCTGCTTATTGCCCGCGATGTGATCGAGGCGCAGCGTGCAGTGATTGCTCATATCGACGTGTACGAGCAGCTCATGCTTGAGGTCCTCAGTGCGTCAATAGGCTAAATTTGGTCACCAATAGTTATTTGCTCGGATGCACTTCTCATGTATATTGATCACCAATTTGATTGAATGTTCTCAACGCAAGGATGTTGCATGACTCTCCATTCAGCTCGCACGCTAACTATTTCCCGAGAGGAATCGACGCAGCTCCTGCGAGAGCACTACGGTATGGAAGTGGTGGGATATAGCCCACTCAACAGTGAGCTTTCGACCATCGCGGGTGTCGACCTTGCAGATGGGTCACTGCGAGTGTTCCGGGCAAGTGCATCGAGCCCGCAAGAGTCGATGCTCGCGAAATGGCGCTTCGGGGCATCGGATTCCATGAATGGGGTCGGTATCCCAACTGGCCGCTCGGTACCGGCCCTATCTGGCGAGATTGTTGTGGATGTAGAAACCACAGCTGGGCCGGCGACGTTGCACGTTGAGGAATGGCTGGATGGGGTAATGCTGAGCGCTGCGCTCCCCACGGCGTTTCTCATGCGGACTGTGGGCGAGGTTGCTGCCCGGGTTTCTCGAGCGCTGAGCAATTGGCCCGCCCCTCCATTTGAGGTGGCACACCCCTGGGAGCTCGCCCGAACGGTCGAAACTATTGAGGCGACCGTGGGATCTGTGACTGATCCCGAGGCCCGCGAATTGATTGAGCAGGCGCTCTCTCGGTTCGCCTCGACTGTCTCCCCGCGCCTGGCTGATCTTCCGCACCAGGTCGTGCATCACGATCTGCATGACTCGAACATTCTCGTGGATGCCGCAATGAGGGAGGTGACCGGTGTGCTCGACTTTGGTGACATGGTGTGGGGGCCCCGCATTGCTGATCTCGCGATTCCTGGAACGCACGCTGCGCGTTCGTCGCTCGATCCCATGGGGGCCTTCCTCCAGGTTGCGGAGGGCTGGGCGCGAGTCTGCCCCCTCGAACCCGAAGAAATCGACCTGGTGTTCACCGCCGGCCTCGGCCGACTCGCGGTGAACCTGAGTGTGTGGACCGATCGTGCGAGGACCGAACGTGCGGAGTATGCACTGGCGCGATCCGCCCGCACTATGAAGGCGCTGAAGCGTCTGCTTGCTGCAGATGAAGGGGTGGTGCAGGCGGAGCTTCATCGCAGACTCGGCCTCACCCGGACTCGCGCCTGACTTCTAAATCATTGAGAATTCTTCCCTCCTACCGAGGTACGGCAATGCCTCCAGAGGGGGATCTCGTGATTTTCGCTCAGTCGAAATTGGTTTAGACGTTTTGTATTGACCAATTGTCTTGATTGATCAAGACTAAGTGGTTACGATGATCTCAATTCCTTCGAAGCTGAAGGAGTACGCCGTTACACCTCAGATTGAGTGTGGGACTAGAAAGGAACTGTCCAATGAAGGTCAAAGCCGCTGTCATTAACTCTGGAGGCGCAGATCTCGACATCGAGATGATTACTCTTGACGAGCCTAAGATCGGCGAGGTCCTCGTTCGCGTCGTGGCCTCAGGCATCTGTCACACCGACGTCGTGGCACGTGATCAGGGGTGGACGTGCCCGCTCCCAGCAGTGTTGGGACACGAGGGATCCGGCGTCATCGAAAAGGTAGGTGAGGGCGTCTTCGGTCTTGAAGTTGGAGACCATGTGATCATGACCCCGTCGCACTGCGGCCAGTGCGTCCAGTGTCGTTCAGGTCGCCCCTTCGTGTGTGAGAGGTTCTTTGAACTCAACTACTACGGCAAGATGGATGACGGCACTTCGCGTCACCATAACGAGGCTGGCGAAGACCTTACGAATTTCTTCGGTCAGGCTTCATTCGGAACGTACACTATTGCGAACTCGCGGTATGTCACCAAAGTCGACAAGGACGTAGATCTCGAGTTGCTTGCACCACTTGGATGCGGTGTTGAGACGGGTGCCGGTGCGGTGCTGAACCGACTTCGACCAGAGGGTGGCTCAAGTATCGCGATTTTTGGTGCGGGATCAGTTGGGCTCAGCGCGCTGATGGCGGCGGTGATTGTCGGCTGCGGCACCATTATTGCTGTGGACGTGCTGGAGAGCCGCCTGGAGCTCGCAAAAGAGCTAGGCGCAACCCACGTCATTAACCCGAAGGAAGTTGAAAGCGTCCCAGAGGAGATCAAGAAGATTCTGCCAAAGGGATTGAACTATGCAGTGGAGACCGCAGGTGCGCCTGGAGTGCTCCGAACCGCGGTAGATTCGCTTGGCATTCGTGGTGCCGTCTGCCAGATCGCGGCGCCGCCTCTCGGCCAGCAGGAGACGCTGGACGTGAACGATATTATGCTTTCGAACAAGACGATCATGGGTGTCGTGCAGGGGGACAGTGTGCCCGCTGTGTTCATCCCACGCTTGGTTGAACTGGTGAAGCAGGGCAAACTGCCGTTGGAGAAGATGGTCACTTACTATGACCTCGACAACATTAATCAGGCGATTGAAGACGGTTTGTCGGGAAAGACTACTAAGGCGATCCTTCGTATGAAGTAGGCCAAGAAGGCCAGAGTAAACGGACCCCCGAACACCATTTGCTGGATGTTCGGGGGTCTGTTTAGGGTGGTGATGGCGCTTATCGCTTTATGCGCGATGCTTTTGCGGCCGTGGCGAGAGTGAGTCCAATCTGACGAGTATCGCCACCGGCGAGTGCCGTGGAGACGCGAATATGGGGTCCGTCTGCTCCGTGCAGTTGGAACGCACTGCCTGGAGCGACACCAATCCCCTTGGACGCTAGATAGACGAGTGCATCACTTTCAGACCGAACTGGAATCCAAATGTTGAACCCGCCGCCCCCCGCCACATGAATGTCGTTCTCTGCCAACACCTCAAGGATGATTTGCTGGCGTCGCGCATACACTTCTTTGGCACGCAGGAGGTTTGCGGTGTGCCGCTCATCAGTAAGCAGAAGGCGCAGGAGATCCTGGTTTACTCGGCTGATCTCAAATCCACCTACGCGACGTCGGTGAGCCTCCCGGATAAGCTTCGGGGCTCCGACAAGTACAGCCACACGAATGTCTGGGTGGATGTCCTTCGCGAATGATCGCATGTAAACGGTGTGGGCCGGGGCCCACTCGATTGCAGACATTGCAGGTACGGGGAGGAGATCGCCGTAGTAATCCCCGTCTAGAATCCATACGTCGTTTCGCTCGCAGAGCTCGGCTATTGCGCGGAGACGGGAGGGGGAAGTAGAGATGCCCGTCGGGTTATGCACGCGAGGCTGTAACAGAATTGCCCGAGCGCCGTCTTGAATGGCCGATGCAACAGCGGAAAGAACAGGACCTTCTGCGTCGAGCGGTACTGGAACCGCTCGAAGGCGGCCCCGTTCAAGCAGATCCAAATATGGTGCGAACTCGGGTTCGGCGACGATGACTTTGGTCTGCGGCGGCCCAAGCACTGAGAACACCTCGAACAATGCGCCCAGAATATGGGTGCTGAGCAGGGTGTTTGTGTTTGTGGGATTCACTGGCAAGACCGAGCGCAGCGCCTGAGCAAGCCCCGGATCCAGCGCCTCCGTAGGGTAGCCCGTGTAGGGCTGTGAATCGGCAAGTTCGGACAACATTGGGCGTATATCAATGAGAAGTTCTGGGTCTGGAAAGCCCGTGGAAAGGTCCAGGGGAAGGTCGGATCCAACGACGTTTCGGAACTGACGCCAAGGCGTTCGTGGCTCTTGATCCACGACAAACGTGCCTTGGCGACCGCGGGTCTCTAGGAGGCCGTCGGAGATGAGGAGTTGCCAGGCCGTGCTGATCAATCCAGGACTCACGCTCAGATGCTTCGCCAGCTGGCGAGTGGTCGGAAGTCGTTCCTCGGGGGGAATGAGCCCAGATGCGATCAATTGTGCGACCGACGCTGAAATACCCTTCGCGGACAAATCTGTTATCGAATCCACAATACGTTCTGAGACTTCCATGAGCTAAATCATGGCCGACTGGCGAGGGGATTACAAGCTTATGAGTAAATTGATCAGGTCAAACATACTCATTGGTCTTGACAAACTTCTTGGATTCCGTTTAGCTATCCCACAACAGGCAGAGCAGTTGCTCAGTCTGGGCACAACGAAGTGAAGCGCCAGAGGGCACTCCACGAAGACTGAGAACCGAAACCGAGCCCGAGCATTCTGGCTCCAACAGAAAGGTGCGCACCGTGGCACACGAATTTACTGTAGCGAAAAGCCCTTGGGGAGAAGACGATGAGATCGGCGCGCTGAATCACATCACCCCCGAGTCTCGGGCCAAGATCATGAGCCGAGTCGATGGCTCGCGCGTGTTCGACTTGTCTTGCGATTACTTCGTCGGCATGCCCACATGGAGCGCGCTGGGCGATCCTGCGTATCAGATCTACAAGACGCACGACCCAGATGGCGATGTCGTCACGAACCCAATCGGGCTCGATGATGAAGCGAACCGTCTGACGAGCTACACGGGTGACGCGGTCTCGATGTACACCCACTCAGGTACCCACCTCGACGCACTCAACCACTTTGGTTGCCACGGGGAGATTTACAACGGTTACCATGTTCACGAGCACATGGGTAACCGCACATGGAACAAGTGCGGTGTAGATACGATCCCCCCGATCATCGCTCGGGGAATCATGCTCGACATTGCCGCCCTCAAGGGCGTGGACCAGCTTCCCGCGTCATATGGCATCGGCAGGGAAGACCTGCAGGCAGCAGCGGAGCGCCAGGGTGTCACCATTCAGACTGGTGACGTAGTGGTCATCCGCACGGGCCGATTCCAGGAATGGCCCAATGCTGAGACGTTCCTTCCAGACGAGCCCGGCTTGAACCTTGACGGGGCAAAGTGGCTCGTTGAGCAAGGGGCAATGCTAATCGGCGCAGACAATGTCGCCATCGAGCAGATGCCTACGGTGGAGACCAACACCTGGTGCCCTGTGCACCTGTACCTTTTCAACGAGGCAGGCGTGCCGGTAATTGAGGTACTCAACTGTGAGGAACTCTCAGCGGAGAAGGTCTACGAATTTGCTTTCATGGGCTTGCACCTAAAGCTTCGTGGAGCATCAGCATCTCCGATCCGCTGCATTGCAATGCCACTCACCGAGACGGCCCGATGAAACTCGGTACCCCGGATGAGGAACGCCTCCGTAAATGGATGGAGGCGTTCTCCTCGGCGGACGTTGGTGGTACGCCCGGAGGTGGTGTCTCACGGCCAGCGGCGTCCGACGAGGACAGGGTAGCTCGTGATCGTTTCAGCTCAATTGTCCAAGAACTCGGGCTTGAGGTTCGCATTGACGATGTCGGCAATATGTTTGCTCGCCGCGCTGGTCGAGACGAGGATGCACTGCCACTCGTGATTGGATCGCACCTCGACACCGTTGTGCCGGGTGGACGCTTTGACGGGATTTTGGGCGTCGTCGTGGCGCTCGAGACTGTTGCACTCATGAACGATGCAGGAATTGAAACTTTGCGCCCGATCGACGTTGCGAACTGGACCGGTGAAGAGGGCGCGCGTTTCCCCCACTCGATGCTGGGATCTGCTATTTCAGCTGGTCTGGTTACCGCAGAGGAAGCTCACGACCTTGTGGATGCGGACGGAATCCGCCTTGGCGACGAGCTCTCTCGTATCGGCTATCTTGGCGAAGCACACAATCGCTTGACCGAGTTCTTCGCCGCACTTGAGGTGCATATTGAACAGGGCGTGATCCTCGATGATGCCGAACTCGACGTTGCAATCGTCGAATCAATTCGTGCGGTCCATTGGTATAAGGTCCAGGTGACCGGCACTGGGGGACACGCTGGTGGTCCCGGCCCGGAAGGCCGGAAGGAAGCACTGGTTGCGGCTGCGCGCATGATTGCCGCCGGTAGAGACCGTGCAGTCACGACCGGTCGCGTTCGGAACACCGTGGGCACCATTCAAGTGGAGCCCGGATCGAACAATGTCATTCCGCACGTCGCGACATTTAACATCGACATCCGCGACGAAGATCGCGACGCAGTTGAGGCCTACTTCAAGGAGCTCGCCGAGGACTTCCGAAGAATCGCGCAGGAAGAGGGCGTTGAGGTGACCTTCGAACAGGTCTGGGGGATCCCTGGATTGCCCTTTGACCAATCATTGAAGACGCTGCTCAAGGCGACAGCTGAAGAGCAGAACATCGAAACCGTCGATATCAGCGGGAACATTGGGCACGATAGCGCAAACCTTACGCTGATCGGTCCAGCGGCGATGCTGTTCACACGAACCACGAAGGGGCTCTCGCACCGCGAGGATGAGCACGCACCGTGGACCTCGGTGGTCAACACCACTCGAATTTTTGCCCAGGCATCTGCAGTCATTGCGAATGCAGAAACACTTGAAACTCTCGCGTTGGGGGGATGACCATGAACCAAAAAACCGTAGCCGTTGAAACCAGCATGATTGCGCTCGGTAAACACACTAGGCGTGCCATTTCCGGTGAGCACACCATTCTTGCTGTGCTTGTTGTGCTCGTGGTGGCGGCATTCGCGATCTCGAGTCCGGTGTTTTTCAGTGTGAGGAATGGCAGTAATCTCGCGAGTTCGATTTCAGTGCTTGCGATCCTCGCTGCCGGCCAGTTGTTCGTCATTATCTCGAATGGTATTGACATCTCAATCGCCGCTCAGCTCGGATTTCTATCGATCGTCGCAATCGACCTCTCCCAGACGTTGCCGTACTGGGCAGTTCTCCTCGTCGTGATATTGGCAGGCGCATTCATTGGTCTCGTGAACGGAGTAATGGTCGCGTGGATCAAAATCTCGCCAATTATTACGACGGTGGCGATGCTGCAAGTCTTGTCCGGTCTGAGTTTGCTCATGACTGGCGGACAGCCGCGCCGTAACTTCGACCCTATTTACACTGCACTTGGAACCGGCAACCTGTTCGGTATTCCGAATATCGCCATCCTCGCGATCGCGGTGGTCCTGCTGGGCGGGTTCCTGCTCAACCGTACGAAGCTCGGCCGCTATGCAGTCGCAATCGGTGGCAATGAGAACGCCGCATTCCTCTCGGGAATCAAGGTGCAGACGTACACGGCTGCCACGTATGTGCTCAACAGTGTATTCGTCGCACTCGCAGCGCTCGCGCTTTCTTCTCGCACCGGCTCGGGACTTCCTGACCTCGGGGCTGGAATTGAGATTACGACGATTGCTGCCGTGTTTATCGGTGGTGTGGCTTGGGGTGGTGGTCGTGGAACCATGACCGGTGCCGTGCTCGGTGTGCTGCTGATTGGAATTATCGGTAATGGCCTCGACCTCAACTCGGTCAACTCGAACATCCAGATCATTGTTACGGGCGTGCTGATGGCAGTCGCAGTTGGCCTCGGTCAGTTGCGGAAGCGGAGGTGATTCCGATGTCATCATTCACGATTCGTCTGGACTCAGTGAGCAAGCATTACGGAGAAACGAAAGCGCTTCAGAACGTCTCGCTCGAGTTCAATAGCGGTGAAGTTCACGCCCTCATGGGTGAAAACGGAAGTGGAAAATCGACGCTAGTGAAGACGATCTCAGGCATCGTGCACCCGACTCACGGCACTGTTTACATCAATGATGAGGCAGTGAAGCTTCCGACTCCCCGTGCTGCAATCGACGCAGGGATCGGTACGATTCACCAGGATTCTGCAATTGTTCCGTCGCTGACCGTCGCACAAAACATTGTGCTCGGAAAAGAGCAGCAGACTGGCCCGGGAATATTGAACGGGGACCCGCGAGCTGTCGCGAGTCGGTGGCTGGACGCGATCCAGGCGGACATCGACCCAGACACGGTAGCTGAGAAGCTCACCGTGGCTGGTCGGCAACTTGTTGCCATCGCAAAGGCGCTTTCAAACGAGTCGAAGCTGCTCATTTTTGATGAACCGACCGCAGCCCTAGGTGATGCTGAGACTGAACACTTGCTCACGCAAATCGATTCACTGCGGGCTTCTGGAATCGGTATCGTCTATATCAGTCACCGAATTGCAGAGGTGAAGCGTCTTGCTGACAAGATGTCGGTGCTCAAAGACGGCCAACTCACTTACTCTGGTACTGGCGAACTCGAAGAAGCAGATATCATCCGCCTGATGATCGGCCGGGAACCAGATGCGTTGTTCCCTGAACTTGCGCCGCCGCGTGAGTCGGTCGTGCTGCGGGGTGAGAATCTGGGAACCTCCGACGGATTCCTCGACGTACAAGAGTTCTCAGTGCGTCACGGAGAGGTCGTTGGAATCGCGGGCCTGGAGGGGTCTGGCCGAAATGTTCTCGCCCGACAACTTGGCGGTGTCGAGCGCAGTGATGCGGGCAGGCTCTTTGTTGAGGAGCGTGAAGTCCACCGGGTCACCCCGTCGAAATCGGTGAAGGCGGGAATCTCATTCGTGCCTCCAGAGCGACGAAACCAAGCTGTCATCGGTGAGTTTTCTGTCGCGAAGAGTATGACCCAGTCTGCGGTCTGGAAATTCGCCTCGATGGGAGTAATCAGGCTGCGAGAGGAATTGAAGCGCGCGCAAGTCGTCCGTAAGGAAATGGGCGTTAAGACTGAGACGCTTGGTCAGAGCATTCTCACTCTCTCGGGTGGAAATCAGCAGAAGGTGGTGCTTGCTCGTTCCCTGGTGGCCGAATCCAAAGTGCTGGTCTGTGATGAGCCCACGGCGGGTGTAGACGTCGGTTCACGTGCTGATATTTACGGCCGATTCGCAGAACTCGCAGAACAGGGGCTTGGAATTGTCCTTTCTTCCTCGGACATGGTCGAACTCATCGGTATGTGTCACCGAATCGTAGTCGTCAGAGAGGGCAAGATCTCCAAGATTATTCCCGCGTCCGAGGCCACTGAAGAAGCGCTGCTTGAGGCGCAGCTTCCGACCTAAACCAAATACATTTCAACGCTTCACCTCATCCATATACAAAGGAGTATCCACATGAAAACTGTAAATCGTAGGCTGCTTATGGGAGCGGCTGTTGCAAGCGCGCTTGCCCTTGGACTCGTGGCATGTTCCGACGGCGGAACAGCGGGTACAGACTCGCTCAGTGATAACGAAGTGCCTGACGTGGGGTTGATCAACGAGCGTGTACTCCCTGAGATCCCTGATACCGGCGAGACCTACCGCGCGGCGGTATTCGTCGCACAGCAGGAACAGGGAGATGCGATTTCGTTCACTGATGCGATGAAGACATTCGGCGCAGAGCACGGATTGGACGTTGACGTTTACGATGCTGGCGGATACGCGCAGATCGACAAGCAGATCAACCAGATCCAGACGGCGCTTGCGACTGATCCCGATATCCTGCTCGTTTGGGCCACCGACCCGAATGCCATCGTACCAGTCTTGGAGCAGGCCGGAAAACAGGGGATCCCGGTAATCAATTGGGTTCTGAACACTGCGTATGAAGATGCCGTCACCACTATCAACACTGACTGGGTGTCGGAATCAAAGAAGCTCACAACTGCCATCGGAGAATACCTTGGCGGTGAAGGACAGCTCATTACTGCATACGGTGGTTGTGGTGGAGAGTACCAGCGCGATTTGCAAGCTGGAAGCGAAGAAGCGGTAGCTGAAATGCCTGGCATGGAAATCGCAGTCGCGGAGTGCCCGCCTGACTTCGATCCTTCGAAGGTTCAGTCAATTGTAGAGAACGGTATCGCCGCGAATCCGGAGATCAACGGTGTACTTACCTCGGTAATGTCGCAATCGGTCGGTGCAGTAAACGCTATCCGAGCAGCGGGTGCACAGGATCAGATCGTCGTGGGCTCGGGCATTATCACCTCGTGTCAAGATGTCGAACTCATTAAGAATGGTCAAGTGCCAATCGTCTCGGGCCTACCTGCTGCATTCATCGGTGAACTCGGTGCAACGATCGCGCTGCGCATTCTTGCTGGTGAGGAAGTAGACGAACTTTACTCGGTTCCAAATAACATCTACACCGCGCAGAACATCGACGATGCGGATCTCTCCTACGATCTGACGCCGCAGTTCCTCGAAGGCTGTCAGTAACACCTCACTGAGTGTTCATACTCAAGAACGAGGAGTGGAGGGGAAATACCCATTCACTCCTCGTTCTTTTTATCTGAGTGGAAAGCAGAAGAGGCAGAGGATCTCAAGATTTCTGGCGCACAATAAGCGCGGTCGCAATTGCCGCAACGCCCTCGCCTCTGCCTGTGAGGCCGAGGCCGTCAGACGTCGTCGCGCCGATCGAGACCGGGGCACCCACGAGCTCGCTGAGCACGCGCTCTGCCTCGTGACGTCTTGGCGAAAACTTCGGTCGGTTTCCTATGATCTGCACAGACACATTGCTGGGTTGCCATCCCTCGGCGACAAGCTTGTCGAGAGCTAACCGCACGAAGCCAGTGCTCGCGGCACCTGCGGTCTCTGCGCGATCCACACCGACGAGATCACCGATATCACCGAGACCCGCAGCTGAGAGCAATGCGTCGATGATTGCGTGGCATACGACGTCGCCATCACTGTGCCCGGAAAGCCCGATCTGCCCCGGCCAGTTCAGGCCAGCGAGCGTGAGCGCAGCATCGGGGTCGAACGCATGCACGTCCACACCGGTGCCGACACGAATCTCAGTGTGTGCGCTCAATTCTTGTCCTCGGCTTGTAGTTGGAGAAGCGCCTCGAGTAGCCTGAGGTCTCCTTGCGTGGTGAGCTTGTGGGCGAGCATATCGCCAGCCACCGTGAGCACCGTGGCGCCGGCACGCTGCGCGACTTCGGCGTCGTCTGTTGGTGCATCGGCCTCGTTCGACGCACTCCGGAGCGTTTCATGCGCCGCGCTAATGAGTTCTCGCGGAAATCCCTGTGGAGTCTGCACTGAGACGAGCGTTGAGCGATCCACCGTTTCGTGTATGGCGCCAGTGTTGTCGACGCGTTTGATGGTGTCGACAACAGCGAGTGCTGGAATAATTGCCTTGCCGGTGCGGTGTACCGCGGCGCAGACACGTTCGAACTGATCGGTCGGGGTGAGTGGCCTGGCAGCATCGTGAATAAGCGCAATTTCAATGTGGTCTGACAGCGCCGCAAGCCCAAATCGCACGGATTCGTGCCGTTCGCGGCCACCAGGAATCACCGAGATCTCCCACCCGGCAGTGAGGTGCGAGATGCCATCTACGATCGAGAGTGCCTGCGCAGCGTGTGAATCAGGCACAACGACCACGAGGTGGCCGGAGTGCGGCAGTGCGCAGATGACCCGCACGCAATGCTCGATGAGTGTGATGCCGCCGAGTTCAACGAACGCCTTGGGGGTACCAGCCCCGAGCCGTTCCCCCTTACCCGCTGCGACAAGCACTACGCCGAGCGCGGGAAGCTCGTGAGGGGTCAAGTCGACGGGACTGGATTCGGGAGCAGTGCTCATATCCCTAGGGTAGCGGTGAGTTCACTGCAAATTGAGCTATTCTTGGGCATTACCCTGTGCGCCACTGCGCGGGAAAAGCTGAATAGACATTTCAATATTCGAGGAGGACACAGTGAAGATCGATCTCGCAATGCTTCGAGGGCTTGAGCGTGAAAGGGAGATCCCTTTCGATGAACTCGCGGAAATTATTGAGCAGGCGATCCAGTCGGCGTACATCAGGCACGCTGAGAACCAGAAGCTTCCGGTCCCCTCGACTGAAGACGTGCGCGTGACACTTGATCGTAAGACCGGAGAGATCTCGGTGCTCGTGCCAGAGCATGACGACGAGGGCGCCGTGATCGGCGAGGCATACGTGACCACCGACGAGTTCGGGCGCGTGGCGTCAAGCGCAGCGAAACAGGTGATCAACCAGCGGCTTCGTGACCTCTCAGATGATGCTGTTCTCGGCCAGTTCAAAGACAAAGAAGGCCAGGTCGTTTCGGGCGTTATCCAGCAGGGTCCGAACCCGCGCATGGTGCACATCGAACTCGGTGATGTTGAAGGCATTCTCCCGCCAGAAGAGCAGGTGCCCGGCGAAAGTTACGCTCACGGTACCCGGATCCGAGTTTTCGTGACCAGTGTTTCAAAAGGACTCAAGGGTCCCCAGATCGTCGTGTCGCGTACTCACCCGGGTCTCGTTCGCAAGCTCTTTGAGCGTGAGGTACCCGAGCTCGGTGAGGGACTCGTCGAAATCGTTTCGCTCGCTCGCGAAGCAGGCCATCGTACGAAGGTCGCCGTTCGGGCGAAGCAGCCGAGTATCAACGCGAAAGGCACCTGCATCGGTGAAATGGGCAGTCGCGTGCGCGCAGTGATGAGCGAACTCGGTGACGAGAAGATCGATATCGTCGATTACTCGCCGGACCTTCCAAAATTTGTCGCAAATGCACTTTCACCCGCGAAGGTGACAGATGTGTTTATGATCAATGAATCTCTCAAGCAGGTTCGCGCGCTCGTTCCCGATTTCCAGCTTTCGCTTGCGATCGGTAAAGAAGGCCAGAATGCTCGCCTTGCTGCGAAGCTCACAGGCGCAAAGATTGATATCCAACCCGATTCGATCATGAACGATTAGATCGAACTCACCCGAGAACTCAGACCGCGGCAGCGGGAAGCTGGTAGTATGGATCCGATTCGGACATGTGTGTCGTGCCGGAAGCAAGGCACACGCGCAGAACTCCTTCGCTTGGTGGCCATGGATGGGCGTCTTCTTATAGATGACCGTGCTGTGCTACCAGGGCGGGGCGCTTGGGTGCACGAGACTGCGGAATGTCTGAATTTGGCTGTGCAGCGCGGATTCATTGTGCGTGCACTGCGGGTATCGGGGAAGCTCGATACCTTCCCACTAGAGAACAGGCTGAAAATGCTGATGGACAACTAATGAGCGGCTCACGATGAGGCCCGTCCGATAATTATGGTTCTCGCCTGTCTGGCGTGAACCCCAGACAGGAGAAAAGTGGCAAACCCACGCGTTAGCGAGATCGCTAAAAAGCTCAATATTGAGAGCAAGAAAGCGGTCGAAATTTTGAACGACGAACTCAATGAGTTCGTAAAGACACCGTCTTCGACAATCATGCCGCCGACGGTGCGCAAGCTTGAGGCATATGTCAAAGAGCACCCCGAGCTTGTCAAAAAGTCTGAGGGTGATGAGGCAGCGAAAGACGCGCCGACGAAGTCTGCGGCGTCGAAGTCTGCTGCTCCCAAGCCGGGTAAGCCCGGACCAAAGCCAGGCAAGCCGGAAGCGGCCGCTCCGAAGCAGGAGGCCGATGCGTCTGCAGCTTCGAGGCCTGCCTCGAAGGCAGAGAAATCAGAGGCTCCTGCTCCGGCCGACACCAAGCCTGCCGCGGCAAAGCCTGGTGCTGCGAAGCCTGGTTCGGCAAAGCCTTCCGGCGCCAAGCCGGGTGCTCCGAAACCTTCGGGTCCAAGGCCAGGCAACAACCCGTTTGCGTCGAGCCAGGGCATGGGCATTCCTCGCCCACCGCGCCCGGGGAACAACCCGTTCTCGGCAAACCAGGGAATGGGTCGTAACCGCCCATCGCCCGGTAACATTCCACGTCCAGGCGCGCCGCGCCCAGGTGGTGCCGGCGGTCAAGGTCGTCCAGGCGGCGGAGGTCGTCCGGGTGGTGCCGGTGGTCCGGGTCGTCCGGGAGGCGGCGGTGGCTTCAACCGTCCAGGTGGCGGTCCCGGCGGTGCTGGTGGTCCCGGTGGCGCTGGCGGTGGCTTCGGTGCACCTCGCCCGGGTGGCGGCTTTGCTGGTCGCGGCCGTGGTGGCCGCGGCGCTGGCACAGCTGGTGCATTCGGTCGTGGCGGTTCGAAGAACAAGGCACGAAAGTCGAAGCGGGCAAAGCGGGCAGAATTTGAGATGCGCGAGGCGCCGTCGCTTGGCGGCGTCAGCGTACCCCGTGGCGATGGATCGACACCAGTTCGTCTGCGTCGCGGTGCATCACTCTCAGACTTTGCAGAGAAGATCAATACGAGTGCTTCGAACCTCGTAACGGTGCTGTTCCACCTTGGCGAAATGGCAACCGCGACCGAGTCGCTTGACGAAGCGACATTCGAGATTCTCGGCGACGAGCTGGGCTACAAGATCCAGATCGTCTCCCCAGAAGATGAAGATCGCGAGCTGCTTGAAGGCTTTGACATCGATATCGATGCTGAGCTTGAAGACGAAGGCGACGACGTTCTTGAGCAGCGGCCACCTGTGGTGACTGTGATGGGCCACGTCGACCACGGTAAGACGCGACTGCTCGATGCAATTCGTCGCGCAGACGTGGGCGAGGGTGAGGCCGGCGGCATCACGCAGCACATCGGTGCCTACCAGGTGCACACCCAGCACGACGGCGTTGATCGCGCGCTGACCTTTATCGATACCCCGGGTCACGAGGCGTTTACCGCCATGCGTGCTCGTGGTGCAAGCGTCACCGACATCGCGATCCTTGTTGTGGCTGCCGATGACGGCATCATGCCGCAGACGATTGAGGCGCTGAACCACGCGCAGTCGGCGAATGTGCCGATCGTGGTTGCCGTCAACAAGATCGATAAAGAAGAAGCGAACCCTGAGAAGGTGCGCCAGCAGCTCACCGAGTTCGGTTTGGTCGCCGAGGAATGGGGCGGCGACGTCATGTTCGTCGACGTTTCTGCGAAGAACAACATCGGCATCAACGAGTTGCTCGATGCTGTGCTCCTCACTGCTGACGCAGGCCTCGACCTGCGTGCGAACCCGAACAAGGCCGCCCGTGGTGTTGCGATTGAGGCGAAGCTTGACAAGGGTCGCGGCTCGGTAGCAACCGTGCTCATTCAGTCAGGTACGCTCCGCGTTGGTGACGCCATTGTGGCGGGTACCGCATACGGTCGCGTTCGCGCCATGCAAGACGAGAATGGTGACGCGGTTGAAGCCGCACTGCCATCGCGTCCGGTGCAGGTGCAGGGTCTCTCGAGCGTGCCGCGCGCCGGTGACAACTTCATCGTCACTTCTGAAGACCGCACGGCACGTCAGATTGCCGAGAAGCGCGAGGCAGTTGAGCGCAACGCTCAGCTGGCGAAGGCGCGTAAGCGCATCAGCCTTGAAGACTTCACTAAGGCGCTCGAAGACGGCAAGGTTGAGTCGCTCAACCTCATCATTAAGGGTGACGTTTCGGGTGCGGTTGAGGCACTCGAGGAATCGCTCATGAAGATCGAGGTCGACGACTCGGTGCAGCTGCGTATTCTGCACCGCGGTGTTGGCGCGGTCACCGAGTCGGATGTGGATCTCGCCACAATCGACAACGCGATCGTCATTGGCTTCAACGTGCGTCCAGACGTCAAGGCTCGCGAGCGTGCAGCGCGCGAGGGCATCGATATCCGCTTCTACAACGTCATCTACAATGCGCTTGACGACATTGAGGGCTCGCTCAAGGGCATGCTCAAGCCAGAGTACGAAGAGATCCAGTCGGGCGTTGC
>JBEBUJ010000049.1:0-18985 GCA_040393365.1 Leucobacter denitrificans | reverse complement strand
GGCGTCGAAGCGCAGGTCTTGGTAGAAGCGACCGGTCGTCTCATCAAACGCGATACCCGAGAGCGTCGCACCCGTGAACGTCGCGTCACTCGCGAGGTCGCTCGTTGGCCACACACACTCACTGAGTCCGGCCGCGACAAGTGCATCGTTCCACTCCGTGAGCGACGCATAGCCGGGTGTCGCACCCGGTGCGGCGGCGTAATCTGGCTTGCCAAGGATAAAGTTCGGGTGTCCCTGGTCCATGACCTCGGGAGAGAGAATGTCGCCTGACGGGTACACCGGGCAAAGCCCGTTCGCGAGGTCGTCGACGAGCCTCGTCGGGCGTTCCCCGACCTCGACAACGCCTACGTACTCGCTCGTGGCAACGCGCAGTCGGTAATCGGCGACGTTGCCGTGCTCAAACGTTGCGGTTGGCCCAAAGCCGTCGCTGCCGACCCGCACGTCCTTCAAGATGCGCACGTCGACGGCGTCGATCGTCTCGGTGTCAGAGTCTGAGGACGTGACGGGTGTGAGCGTGCCGGTCTTGCCCGTCCACGATCCCGAAGCGAATGCCGTGTTCACCCAGCTCGTCGCGCCCTTCGATCCATCGACCGGTGCGCTGCCGTGACGGGTCGAGGGGCCGTTATTGTTGTCGAGGTTTGCGCCCTGCACACCATTGATGTGGGTGCCGGGAGTTACGTCGGAGTTGAACTCCATCGTGTTTTCAAACAGGGGCACGCCAGCGCGGTAGCTGATGGTGGTCGTTGCGGGTGTGCCTGCGGACGTCGCGTCCTGCACGGTCCCACCAGCGGCCAAGAAGCCCTCGGAAAGCTTCCAGGTCACCTTGGTGTAGACCCCCGCGCGGCCCTGCAACTCGCCCTCACCGTCACGGTAGGTGAGTCCCAGATCCAGCGCCTGTGCAGCAGTGAGCTCGACGGTGTCGACTTCGGATGCATCGCGTGCGTTCGGGCCCGCGTCGCCGGTGTGCATGTCGCCAGCACCGACGTACTCCTCGGCACCGGTGCTCGTGTCGCCGTCGGAGTTGCCAGCATTCGTCGTGTTGTCGTGCGCCGTCACCGAACCGAGGTACTCGAGGCCAGATGGCAAATAGTCAACGACCACCGCGTTCGTGAGGTCTCCCTCACCCGTGTGGTCAATGGTGAGCGTATAGATCGTGGTGTTTGAGTGCACACCGCGCAGGAGCTCCGATTCGGGGCTCGGCTCGCTCTTCGTGACGCGCAGCGCCTTGATCTCCGGCGCTGCCTCGCCGACGCCCATCTCAGATGTCGCGTCTCGTGAGGCGTTCGTGTTCTTTGCATTGCTGCCGGGGAACAGCGGGAGCAACCGTTCGTCCGAGCTCGTGTACGCATTCACGCGCACGTCAACGGGGTCACCGACGGCGAACCCGTCTGCGATGTCTCCGGTATCGTCCTGGTTCACGCGGGGGCGCAGTTCGATCGCTGCGTTCACGTTCGCGGAGGCGGGGAGGTCGCTCACGTTCTCGAACACGAGAAGCTGCATGCCGGCGGGGACGACACAGGGGCCAGCGTCCACGCCGTCAAGCCCGGCCTCTGCACAGGTGCCGAGTGCGGGGGCGCCCGGAAGCGTGTCACCGGCGTTGTACAGGGCGTAGTCCCACGGCACCGATCCACCAGACGGGTTCGTCGCGCTGACACCCAGCACGTCGACCGACTCCGGCAGCATCGCCGTCGCACTGAGGTTGTAGACGGCGTTACTCGATGCGGGGTTCGCGATACCGACGCTCACCGTCATATCTTCACCGAGGACCGGGGTTTCGGCAGCACTCACGGTGACGACCGGTTTCGGGCCCGCCGCAGACGCCTTGAGCGCACCAATGCCGGCATAGACAAAGGTGCCAGCGATCAGTGCTGCGGCCGCGCCTCCCGCCACCCACTTTCTTCCTATGGTCCAGAAACTCGGCTTCGGCGCGTGGTCGACAGACGTCATCGGTGTGTACCCTTTATCCCCTACTACGGCGCAGCCCCCTTGACGGCACCGACGCAGTGGCACATAGCGCAACGCCGGGCACGACGAGTGAAGTCGTGCCGAGCTTTCGCCCTGCAGGTGTGCCCGGCTTGACGCCAGGCACACCGAGACCCCCCAGTTGGTCCCCCACTTTGGTCAAGTCTATGCATAAACTATCGGCCAAATAAGCCGACGGGGGTGAAAAGGGGGGTGAGAGCGGCTACAAGAGTCCGCGTCGCTCGGCTTCGAGCACGGCGGCCGCACGCGATCCGACGTCGAGCTTCCGGTAGATAGCCCGCAAGTGGGCCTTCAACGTGTTCATCGAAATAAACTGAGTCTTCGTAATCTCTTCGCGCGAGTGCCCCGAAGCGAGTTCGCGCAAAATTTCGAACTCTCGGTCCGACAGTACGCCCTGCTGCAGCGTATAGAGTTGTGTGCGTATTGCGTCGACTTCGGGACCGCGAGGCCAGCGCTCGAACGACTCCTCGGCGAGCGTTCGGAGCTGCTCGGGGAAGATAGCGGCCTCCTCGGCCCGCAACCCGCCGGGCAATCCGAGGGCGAACTCAAAGACGTCTCTGCACTCGTCAAGCGATCCGAGCAAGAAATAGCTGCCCGCGATTACCGAGAGTCGCCATACGTGCAACTGTCGCAATTCCCGAGTTTGTTCACCGAGTTCTGCTGTGATCCGCAACGCTTCTTTCGGGCGCCCCACTTGCAGTTCGAGAATCGCCGTCACCAGTTTGGTGAGCAGCAGATTCGTGTCGGCTTTCACGAGGCACTCGCGCGCGGCCGCTCCGTCACCCTGAGCGATCTTGCTTGACGCGTTGCACAGCAACATCACGCTGCCGGTGAACCCTTCCCCCTCGTGAGCCGGAAGCGGGAGTTGTTCGAATCGCGCGACCCTGCGCGCTCCGTCTTGGGGGTTGCCTGCCGCGGTGTGGGCGCGGTGAAGTGCGACCACATAGAACGGCCATATTTCTCCGATATCCCCTAACGGAACGGCCTCCAGCATGCGCAGGGCCTCCGACGGCTCGCTCAGGCGCAGCATCGCCGCCGCCATCGCGTACGCGGCATCGATCGTGGGTTCGACCCAGCTCTCGGTGCGCGGAATTCCGTCGGCCTCCTTGAGCAACATGCGGGCGCGCTCGACGTCACCGTACACCGCTTCGATGACCGCGGCCTTCGTGCACGCATCTCGGGCGAGGAACGCAAGTGCCGTACTTCGCGCGCTCATGCGGGCCTGCTCGAAACGCAGCAGCGCGATGTCGAATTCGCCAGCCAGCATTGCTGTCAAGCCAAGCTGCACCGCAGCGAACAGCCCCCATCCGCGGGTGCGGTCGAAGATCGGCGTCATGAGGATCGCGTGGGTGTCGATTGCTTCGCCTGCCTTGAGCGCGGCCACCGGCCGCCCCTCAAGGCGATACTTGAACATCTGTCCGATGCTCAGCAACACGTCGACCGGGCTGACCTCGTCTGTCGCCTCCCGTTGCAGCAGCCCACGCATGAATTCGTCGGAAGAGGCACCCTCGCTCGGGAACATCGTGAGTGCGACCACACGCAAGAAATGGCTCTCGTTCACGCCATCACGGGTGAGGCTCTCGATGATCTCGTTGAACCGCTCGGGCCGCAACCCGAACCAGGTCTCGAGTGGGTGCCGCTCAATCAACTCGATGGTGCGCGCAGCGTCACCCTCAGTGAACAATCGCTCGACCTCAACAGTGATATCACTGAGAGGCGTGCGAGAGGTGAGCATAGTTACGACTCTACATCTCAGGCGGCGGGTTCGGCCCCAGATCCAGGAATCACGAACAGTGCCCCCGCGATTGTTCCCGTCCACTCGTCGTCCGAGTTGCCCAGTTCGAATGACGCGTGGTCAAAGGCCAACAGGCGATCCCCGCTCTGCACCTCGCGAATGAACGCTGTCACCGCTTCTCGCGATGCGCCACTGAAACTCATCGTGAAGCCAAGTCGCTGCACCCCAGAAACGGTGGGTGGATCGGTGGATGCACCGGCCTGCGATGCTTGAGACTCGTCGCCCGAAGCGTCGGCCTCGGCCTGTGCCGCCTCAGCAGCCTCTTCGGCCGGTGCTCCCTCAGCAGCCTCCTCCAACGTGAAGCTCGTGATCCGCACGCCGGTCGACTGCTCGATATCACTGAGTTGCCCCAGCAATTCGCGGCTCGCTGCGGTCTCGGGAATTGCGACGCGGAGCCTCGCCACCTCCTCTTTCAGCTCGTCGGTGCGCGAAGCACTCGCCTCGAGCGCCTGCAGCTGTGTCTCGTAGATGCCGTTCTGATCCTCTGCCGAGGTCGCGAGACTGTGCGTGCTCTCCGCAGACGTGAGCTGCGGCAGCAGACCGCCGAGTACACCGTAGAGCAAGAGCACCCCGCAGAGCAGAGCTCCGCCAAAAATCCAAGCCCGTGTCTTGATGCTCATTCGGCTTCCTCCGTAAATCGGTGCGCAAGCGCTTCGTCGCTGAGCCCGAGCTGGAGTGTAACGTTCGACATTCCGGCGTTCTCGTCGCGCTCAATTTGTGTGGCGACGATGCAGAGAACACCGGTCACGCCCTCAAGACGCTCTGTGTAGTTCGGGCTCTCGGTGAGGTCTGACGCCGATGCCACCACGGTAAGGTTTGCGGCTTCGCCCTGGCAGAGTGTGCCACCCTGCTGTTCGCCCTCGGCGCCATCAGCGGGCAGCGAGCCTTGGAAGCTCGTTACCGTCATTCCAGAGGGAAGCAACGCGGCCACCTCGTCGGCGAGTGACGCAAACAGCACCTCGCGCTCAGTGAGTTGCTTCCTCGCGTTGCCGAGTTTCGCCGAGTCAGAGATCGCGGCCTGAGTTTCGGCCTGCGCCGCGATCTGCTGCAGGAGCTGCTGCGACCGCTCTTCTGCCGCGCGCAGTCGGTCGTCAGCGATCCGCTCGGGCACGAGGCCCGCCGCGGCGATGAGCCCCGCCACCGCCGCGCATGCCACAATCGCAACGAGGAGGCGTCGCATTACGCGCTCGTGCAGCAGCTCGGCGCGCTGGCCGCTCGGCAGCAGGTCGACGCTCGGGGTCGCACCAAACTTCAGGGCCGGTTTCTTGCGCAGTTCCATGGTTCAGCTCCTCCCCAGTGCGAGGCCGATCGGGGCCGCGAGTTCGAGTTCTGCCTGCCGCAGCTTCGATTCATCGACCCCATTTGCGATGCGGATCGCGGTGAGGGGACTCACGACCGTAGCCGCGACGCCGACGTGCTCGGCCACCGCCTGAACGTATCCGGGTGCCCGAGCAGTGAGGCCGAGCATGAGGATGCTCTGGATCTCCTCGTCTTCGTGATTGCCCAAGTAGAACCCTATGGTGCTGCGGATCGACCCGAGAATGCCGCGAAGCACCTCGAGTTGCGCCTCGGAGGCCGCACGGTACAGCGGGTTCGCACCGTTCTCGATGCCGACTCGGTGCTTCACTTCCTCTGCTTCGCCTCGGCCCACATTCGTCGCTTCTGCAATCGCGTCGATGATGTGCTCGCCCCCGATAGGCAGGGTACGAATGAATTGCGGCACACCATCGCGGGTGATGACGAGATGGGTCGTTCTCGCCCCGATCTTCACGTACATGTGCGTGCCCGCCGGGGAACCGCCCAGGTGCATCGTGCGGAGCATTGCGAACGGCGTGAGATCCACGCCGACGACATTGAGCCCCGACTGCGCGATCGTGGCCACATCAGTTTCGACACTCTCTTTGAGGGCGGCGACGAGCAGCCCGCTCATCTCTTGCGGCGCAGAGTCGGGTACCGGGCCGATGGGATAGAAGTCGAGAATCGTCTCGTCGATGGGAACCGGCAAGAGGTCGGCGACGAGGTACGGGAGAGCCTGCCTGAGCTGTGCTTCCGGCATCACGGGAACCTGGTGATGCCTCACGAGCACTCGCTGATTCCCCACGCCGAGCACCACGCGTTTGCTCTGAAAGCCCGCGTCTTTCCAGAGCTTCGTGATAGCGAGTGAGACCTCGGTGATATCGATGACCTCGGAGTCGCGGGCAACCCCCTCGGGCAGCTCCACGCGATGCACATTGGTCAGCGTCGGTTGTTTGCCTGCCGAGCCTTCAACCTCAACTGCGACGATGCAGCGACTCGAAATGTCGAGGCCAACCACACGTTTCCCCATACACGTGCCTCCCCTTCTGTGGCCCTGCCGCCCCGCGCGGCATCCCCGTTTTCCTTAGCGTACTGGTTCGAATGACTTCGCAGCGCCTACGAGAACCCCGTGAGTCGTAAGTATGCGTTCCACACAGGGTCGCCGAGTATCATGCCGAACCATCCGCCCGCGAGCATGAATGGCCCGAATGGTATGGCGGATCGGCGGCCCGCCCTCCCCATGATCATGAGTACGACGCCGAACACCGCTCCAAACACGAACCCGGCAAACCCGCCGACGGCGAGCGCGGGCCACCCAACGTATCCGAGCACGCCACCGACCAGCGGTGCGAGCTTCACGTCGCCGCCGCCCATGCCGCGCGGATACGCGAACACGATAACGAAGTACAGCGCAAACAGCGTCGCGGCGCCGCCGAGCGTCGAGGTGAGCCTCGCGATGTCTTGGTCGATGAGTGTTGCCGCGGTGAGCAGTGAGAGCACGACGATGAGGCTCGGGATCACGACGCGGTTCGGGAGCCGGTGATGCTCGATGTCGATGATGGTGAGCGCGATGCTCGCCGCTGCGAACCAGAGGAAGGCTGCGAGCGCGATCCACCATGAGGGCGAGGTGAGCCAGGCCGCGGGATCCTCAATGACGCCCGCGTCAGCGCTACCGAAACCTGCCGCACCGAAACCTGCAGCCGGCATCGCGAGCGCCGCCCAGAGGGTGACGAGCACGAAGGCAATGCCTGTGCCGAGCTCAACGAGTGGGTATCGCACGCTGATGCGTTCGCCACACGAGGCGCACTTGCCGCGAAGCGCGATCCACGACACAATCGGCACGTTCTGCCACGGCTTGATCGGTGCGTTGCAGCGCGGGCAGTGGCTGTCGGGGAGTAGCGACTCTCCTCGCGGAACTCGCCACGCCACCACGTTCAAGAACGACCCGATGAGCGTGCCGAACACTCCGGCGGCGACAGCGAGCCACCCGATAGCACTAGCCATCGACAGCGATGCTTCTCACCGAAACGGGGGTACTTTCGACAACGAGCGAGCCTGGTGGCACGACAACGCTTCCGCTTCCTCCGCTGAGGTCAGGAACAGGCGAGAACGTGAGAAGGGGCGCACCTGAGAAGAACTTCGAATATATTGAGCCCTGCCAGTAAGGTCCCCAGTTATTCATGTGTACGCGACACGTCGCGTACAGCAACCCAGACACCTTCTTGTCGGTGAATTTCACGCCAGAAACGATGATGTCTTGACGCCCCGAAACGCAGCCCGTCTGCGGCTCAGTTGAGACAACGTAGAGATCGCGCTCCTCGCTGTTCGTCGATCCAAACGTGAAGGCTTCAAAGTTAATTTTCGGAGCGATGAAGGCGACATTGTCGCCCAGCTTGAGCGTAATGTCGGTTCTGATCGTCAGTGTTGCGCACGCTGAGGCGTCGATAACTGTTGGTTTGGTCAAACCCTGAAGCACGGCAGGCATGGGGTGCGCGGTTGAATACGCAATGGTGCAGGAGCCGGTCCAATTGATGGGGGCGTATCCGGCTGCCACGAACTCGGCCTTTCCGAGCGTGTTCCACGTCGGCGGAGGGGTCATGGTGACTGGCGTCTGGTTCACGGCACCGCGAACCCAATCCGACTTCGTGCCCCAACCAAGCGTGAGGGTGCCGCCGTGAGTCAGAGACCCCTGAATCGCCGGCGCTCCACCCTTGAGGCTCACAGTGCCGCCGACAACGACTGATCCCTCAACGAACGCGCTGCCCTCGCGAACAAGGTTCCCTGACACCTCAAGATTGCCGGTAATCCGACAGGCCCCATCAAGCTTCGCGTTGCCGCTCTTTACGTACACGCTTCCGTGAATCGTCCCGCTATTGCTGCAATCAAAATTGCCAGACGAGATCATCACGTCTGAGGGGCGCGCTGGGTCAAGCGCTTTGAGTTCGGTGTTCGACCCAAAATCCCAGGCACCGCTACTGAAAATGATGTCGGTGTATTCGGTGGGTGGCGGGGTTGTGACGTGGATCTCGTGGATCCGCTCGATCTTCTGTTTCGCACCGTCGGTGGTTCCGATTGAGGTGATGCGGACGAGCGTGTCAGTTGTCGGGCATGACGTGTTCCACGTCGTCGGAGGTGTGAAACTTCCCGGCGTTCCAAACTCCACGTGAGCCTCGTATGAAACCACACCCGTGGGGTCGGTAACTGCTGATGTGAGGTCGCAGACCGAGGCAGCAGGGTCTGCAATCGTGCCAAGCACGTCGGCGATGCCAGCTTCAGCCGCGGCCGTCGCTTGAACCGTGGAACGACTGGTCGCGGTCACGTTCGACGCTCCGGTGATCGAAACCACCAGAGCTGAAACGAGAAGAAAGCCGACGATAAAGATTATGAGCACCATCGGAAGCGCGATGCCGTCGTCGCCGCGTGTCCGACGGCGAATCAGGCGACCGAGGTCGCCGTATGTCTTGGGCCGAGTGTGATTCGAATGCTTCATTGGGATTCGCCTCAAATACAGTGTTTCGGTGCGCCGTGAGTGCCTTGGGCCACATTGCTTACCGCTCCGCGCACCTCGACACGACCACTGGAGTCGTCAGTCGCAATAAGTTTGTAGTCCACCGTATCCTCTTCACCTTGCCCGACATCGGAGCCCGAGGTTGTTGAGAAGAACGGCTCAGTGCCGTCTGCCCGCACGTTCTCGACAAGCACGTTACCGTTTCGTGTGACCGAGTACTCCCCGCCTGATCCAGAAACTTGCCACGTCACGCACGTCCAGGTGATCGGCGACTGACGACTCGCAACGGAAGCGACGAGTCGTGCGCCTCCATCTCGAACTGCGAGCTCTCGAGCGCTGCGGATATCTTGATTGAGCACGGAAACGAACACCTGTGACTCGTTGGCCGAAGTGGTGAGACCGCTCACCGACTTCTCAGATCTGAAAATGCTGAGTACCGTTGCGGCGACGATTGCAGAGACAATGCCGAGCAGCACGATGTAGACCGCAAGCTCGACGAGTGAGAATCCCGATTCCTCGCGGAGCATTCGGAGCCGTCTCATGGGGTCACCACGACTGGTCGCACGATCATTCGTGTGTCAGCGCTTGAAAGCGCTTTACCCGGTTCGTCGCTCTTCGCGACATTGATCGTCACATTTGCAAGGCGCTGAGGGGCGGGACACGAACCGACAGTACGCGTCACCCGGTAGTCATCGACATCATAGGTGTCGGTGTTTCCACACTCATCTTCCAGCAGTGAGCTTCGCGCCACATCGAGTTCGGAAGACAGTACTCGGTTCGCCTGCGCCACTTCGGCGTTCTGAACCGAGAGCTGCAGGGTGTTGACGAGCACCGGGAAGAGTGCGACGAGGATAATGCCGAGCACGACGATTGCAACGGCGACCTCGACGAGGCCGATACCGGCGTCGTCACGTATGCGCTCACGCATTTCACACCTCCCGTGCTCCCGTTGCTCCTTGGTTAATCGACTAACCGAGAGTGGGTGCCTGGCACCGCCAGACCCCCACTCTCGTCGGCCCGGTTAGTTGGCAACCAGAGTAGTTAGCAACCAGGACCCGTGGTAAGCGCAGCATCAGCAGCAACAGTTCCCGATGCCACCCCTGTTATGCAGAAGTCTGAAACATCGGCACCACTCAAGGTGAGGGTGCTCACCTCAGCGCTCTGGCCAGCCATTGTTGTGAGATCGGCCTGAATGGCCGTCGCGTTGTCTCCAGCGGCGAATCCTGCGGCAGCAGTAGCTGCGCCATTAGCAACAACGGCCTCAACGGCTGAAGTGCGGGCACTTGTCTGCATGTTCGCGAAAATCGGCACAGCGATTGCGACAAGAATGCCGATGATCACGATCACGACAGCAAGCTCGACGAGCGAGAAGCCCTTGTCGTCATCCTTGCGTGCGCGCAGCGCAGCTTTAATACGTTCAAGCATATTGATTCCCCTTAGTAGAAAAAGATGTGCGCCCGACGCACTTGCTCTCCCCAGAACCGGGAGTCGGATGCACCTGTATCATATTGGTTTTGCAATGCTTCAACCTACATAAAGATGTCGCATCGTTATGCAAAACATGTGCACCTGAAATGCAGTTACCCCTGAATGGCAGTGACCATGGTGAAAATCGGCAGGTAGAGCGCGACGACCATGCCCCCGATAACCACGCCGATAAACACGATGAGCAGCGGCTCGATCATGCTCGTGAGCTGATCCGCTGCCGACTCGACCTCGCGGTCGTAGAACCCGGCAACGCTCTCGAGCATGGTGTCGAGTGATCCAGAATCTTCACCGACCGCGACCATCTGAGTGACCATCGGAGGGAACACGTCGTGCTGCGCGAGCGGCATGGCGAATGGTCGCCCGTGTCGCACCGAGTTCTCAGCATCGGTCAGCGCCCGCTCAATGACCCAGTTGTTCGATACCCGGCTCACGAGCCCGATCGCCTGCAGCATCGGCACGCCGGCCGAGAGCATGACCGCGAGGTTCCGACTGAATCTTGCGATCGCGATTTTCCGAAACAGCGACCCGAAAATAGGCAGCTTCACCTTGGTCGAGTCCACGAACTTGCGCACGTTGTCGTCTTGTTTGTGCCGCGAATACCAGAAACTGAACCCCGCGATTCCAATCACAAGTGCGGGTACCCAGAACGCTGCGGATCGCGACATCGACACCAGGATCTGCGTGGGCACCGGCAACTCGCTGCCAAAACCGGCAAACAGGCTCTCAAACGTGGGAACCACAAAGAGCAGCATCGCGATCACAGAGACCAACGCTACGCAGAGCACCACGATGGGGTACGCCATCGCCGCCTTCACCTTTTGCTGCAGCTTGAGCTCGGACTCGAAGTTCTTCGCCACCGACTCGAGTGCCTGATCGAGAAAGCCTCCCGCCTCGCCCACGCGCACAAGGTTCACCATAATCAGCGGAAACACTTTCGGTCTCCGCTCCATGGCGGCAGAGAACGACGAGCCCTGCGCGATCTCGCGGTGTACATCGGCGAAGCCTTTCGAGAGCTGCTCATTCTCGGTCTGCTCGCCGATAATCTCGACTGCTTGCAGCAGCGGCACGCCAGAAGCGATCATCACCGCAAGCTGCTTCGACACAACTGCGAGATCTGAGAGCTTGGGTCCTCGCTGCATGAAGCTGAAGTTCAGATCCTTGCCGAGGCCCAGACTCTCATTGTCTTTCACCCAGAGCGGCGAGTATCCCTTCGCTTGCACAGCGGCGATCGCTGCTGCCTCGCTCTGCGCATTGAGCCGCCCCTTGACGACTTTGCCGAGCTGCGTGCGGGCTCGATACACATAGAGAATTGAGTCGGTCGTTTCGGCCACGGGCTACATTCCCTGCCTGAGGCCCATGTCGTACTCGTCGTTGAAGCGCATCCCTGCGGTCGCCATGTGGTCCGCGCCGAGCGCCGAGTCTTTCGGAGCCCGTCCAGCGAGCGACTCGAAGTTCTTGATGTCACTCGACTTCGACTTGGCTTCGTCATAGGTGACGGTTCCGTGCTTCACGAGAGCTGCGAGCGACTGATCCATCGAGTGCATGCCGAACTCAGAACCGGCCTGAAGCTGCGAATAGATCTGGTGTGTCTTGCCCTCGCGAATGAGATTAGAGATCGCCGCGGTGGTGCGCATGACCTCGGTCGCGGCAATGCGGCCGCCGCCAATGCGCCTGAGCAGCGTCTGCGAGATGACACCCTCGAGGCTGCCTGCGAGCTGGGTGCGCACCTGATCCTGCTGGTGCGGCGGAAACACATCGATAATACGGTCGATCGACTGCGCGGCATCGACCGTGTGGAGGGTCGCGAAGACCAAGTGGCCGGTCTCGGCAGCGGTGAGCGCGGTCGAAATCGATTCGAGGTCGCGAAGCTCGCCAACCAGAATGACGTCTGGGTCTTGTCTGAGCACGTGCTTGAGCGCCGCAGCAAACGAATGAGTATCGCTGCCCACCTCGCGCTGGTTCACAATGCTGCGCTTGTGCGAGTGGAGAAACTCAATCGGATCTTCGACCGTCATGATGTGCGACGAGCGTGTGCTGTTCGCCACATCGATGAGCGCCGCGAGCGTCGTTGACTTACCAGAGCCCGTAGGCCCGGTGACCAGCACCATGCCGCGCGGCAGACTCGCGAAGTCTGCGATGCTCTCTGGCATGCCGAGCTCCTTGAGCGTGCGCACCGAGCTGTCGACATACCGAAACGCGGCGCCGAGCGATCCACGTTGCCAGTAGAGATTGACACGGAACCTCCCCATGCCGTGCACCGAGTATGCGAAGTCGAGCTCGAGGTTGCGCTCGAGCTTCTCCCGCTGCTCGTCGGTGAGCGAGGGATAGACCATCGCACGCAGGGCATCGGGGCTCAGCTTCTCGTCTGCACCCGGCAACGCCTGCAGCTCGCCGTCGTGTCGAATCATCGGAGGTGAACCAACCGACAGGTGCAAGTCGGATGCCCTCATTCCGATCATCTGTGTGAGCGCATCATCGAGCGTCATCGGCATAGCCATGTCTACCTCCCCTTAGGTATGGCCGCAGTCTATCTGAGCGCGGGCTAAGCTACGACGCGCAACACCTCTTCTATGCTCGTAATTCCGTCAAGCACTTTCTGCCACCCGTCGTCACGCAGCGGAATCATTCCCTCGTCAATCGCAACCCGGCGCACGTCGGCGCCCGGCGCCCGTTCGATCGCGAGACGTTCGATGCTCTCACTCACCCGCATGACCTCGTGCAACGCGAGCCTTCCGCGGTAACCGGTCTGAGAACACCTGGTGCACCCGACTGGTTCGCCAATTCGTGCGCCCGCGGGCAGTTCGAAGCCGAGTGTCTCGATAAAGTGTGGATCGGGCTCGCGCATCACCTTGCACACGTCACAGAGCCTGCGCGCAAGTCGCTGCGCGACCACTGAGTCAAGCGCAGACGCAACGAGGAATGGCTCGATACCCATCTCAACGAGGCGCGTGATTGCGCTCGGCGCGTCGTTCGTGTGCAGTGTCGAGAGCACCAGGTGACCGGTGAGAGCAGCCTCGACCGAAATCTGGGCGGTCTCTCGGTCGCGGATCTCACCGACCAGCACCACGTCAGGGTCTCCACGAAGGATGGAGCGCAGCGCAGACGCAAACGTGAGCCCCGCTCTCGGGTTCACCTGCATCTGGCCGATGCCCTCCATGCGGTACTCGACGGGATCTTCGACGGTGATCACGTTAATCTCGGGCCTGGACACCTCACCGAGCGTCGTGTACAAGGTGGTCGACTTGCCAGAGCCCGTTGGCCCGGTCACGAGCAACATGCCGTGCGGGCTCGTATAGGACTCCCGGAAGACTTCGAGGTTCTTCGGTGACATCTGCAGGTCATCGATCCGCAACTTCGCCGACGAGTTGTCGAGGATACGCATGACGATCTTCTCACCCCACACCGTGGGCAGTGTTGCCACACGCAGGTCGATGGAGCGGTGGTTGTGAGTGACCGAGATACGGCCGTCTTGCGGCCTGCGCTTCTCGGCAATATCGATGCCGCTCATCACTTTGAGCCTCGAAATGACACCGTTCTTGATCCCCGACGGCGCCTCTTGCACATCTTTGAGCACCCCGTCGATGCGGTAACGCACCCTCAGGTTTCTCTCTGTCGGATCGATGTGAATGTCAGACGCCCGGTCTTGAATCGCCTGCGAGATGATGAGGTTCACAAACCGAACGATGGGTACGTCTTCGTCATCGTCATCGAGGTTCTCAGATGCCGAGGCACTCGTCTCAGCGCTTTCGCCAAGCTCGCTCGAGATCTCAGCGATCTGACTGTCAAGACGCATGTACCGGTCGAGCGAGTATGCCATGGCCTCGCGAGTGACGACCACGGGCTTCACCTGGTAACCGGTGCTGCCCGTGACATCGTCGAGGGCGAGCAGGTCGTCGGGATCCACCATCGCGAGCGTTAGCCACGAACCCTGCAGGGCAATGGGAATTACCATGTGTCGCCTGCACAGGTCAGGATTCACCCTCGAAATCGCGTCGGCATCGATGTCGGCATTCACGAGGTCGACGAAGGGCACCTTGTTGACGACACTGATCGCGCGCGCCACCTGTTCTTCAGTAAGCAGGCCCGTGCGCAGCATCTCGCGCATGACCCGCCGGTCTCCAACACGCGAAGCGACCTCTTTTACCGCTTCGTCAGATACGGCGCGGGTCAACACCAAATGCCTCAGGATTCGCTGCATGACTCCCCCCCTCGAACGTTTGGCTTATCCTACTGCGCCACGATCACACCACCGCAAGACTCTGTGGAGGTCATGAGTTGCCGCCGGGTTAGAGCCCCGAGTATGCGTGGAGACCCTTGAAAAAGACGTTCACCACGGTGAAGTTGAAGATGACCGCCGCGTACGCGACGATGTTCAGCCACGCGGACCGACTACCGCGCCACCCGCGGGTCGCTCGAGCATGAATGAATCCGGCGTAGAGCACCCAGATCACGAAGGTCCAGACCTCTTTCCCATCCCAACCCCAGAAGCTACTCCAGGCCGCCTCGGCCCAGATCGAACCGGCGATGAGTGTGAATGTCCAGAAGGCGAAGCCGATGATTGCGAGGCGATACGCGAGGTCTTCGAGTCGCACCGGATTCGGCAGACTCGACATGAACGCCATCGTCTGCGGAACCCCGGCCTTTTGCTGGCTGACGCGCCGCGTCTGCAGCAACTGCAAGATCGACAGGCCGAACGAGAGCGTGAACACGCCGACAGCGAGCACTGCGACAAGAATGTGGATCACAAGCCAGTACGAGTCGAGCGCAGGAACGAGCGGAACGATTTCGACGTAGTAGTTCACCTTGGCGACGCCGAGGAAGACGACCGCCATGCCCACGACCAGTGCTCCGAGGAACCGAATGTCGACAAAAAATTGCACGATGAGGAAGAGCGCGACAATCGCGAGCGTCGCGGTGAGAGCGAACTCGTACATATTTGCCCACGGCACGCGCTCGGCACCGATACCTCGAAGCACCGTTGCGCCGGCGTGCAGCACGAACCCGAGCACCGTGAGCGCGAATCCAGAACGCATCCAGCGCGAGCGTGACTGCTGCGTCTGCGCGGTTGCCTTCTGTCTCGTGAGCACCGCGGTATTGCCCCCGACGGCCCAGGCTGACGCATCTTCGCCGGACGCCGCAGACGCAGCGCCCGCCAGGTCGCCGCTGCGGTTCGCGAGATCAACGACATAGAAGACGAATGCAATGGCATACACGATCATCCCCGAGTAGAGGGCGATCGTCGAGTAGGTTTCTAGCTGACTCAGCACAGTTTCTCACTGTACTCTGACTTGCTCAAAACGTTGCTGTGAAAAGCACAGGGCTGGGCGGCAAGGTAGCCGACCAGCCCCACGCCGAGTTAGGCCGCAAGCACCTCGGATTCGAGCCGCGCGTAGCTCGCCTCCATACCATCGACCATGCCAGTTGCGAGAATCATCTCCCGTGTCTCGGAATCCGGGTAGGTGATGACGATCACGAGCAGCGTGCCGCCCTCGACCGGTGTGAGCGTGAGCTCGTTCACGGTGCTCGGGCTGTTTGCTGCTTCCGGATCCTCCGGTGTCCACATGCGCTCTGTCGCAACCGAACGCACGGGTGCCTGCGATTCGAGCGTCTCCCCCACGAACCCAAACTGCTCGCCACCGCTCTCGTTTTGCCACCCGACGCGGTTCTGCCCGCCAACCTCGGTCGAGACCTCGCAGATCGGCATCGTCCATCCGTCGGGTCCGAGCTGCCACCGGCGCAGTAATTCGGGATCGTGGTGGGCTCGCCACACCTGATCCACACTGCCGCGAATGATGCGACTCGTGCGAGCCTGGGTCTCACCGATGAGTTGAAGCTCGGTGCCGTTTCCGGCAGCGAACGCGGCGAGATCCTCAAGCACCGCGTCGATCTGGCCCATCGCTTCGCGCATGCCCTCTTCCATGCCCATCTCGAGAAGCTGCTCAAGCTCTTCGAGCGAATTGAAGTACGTCGTGGTCACGAGTCGCGAACCGAGAGCGGTCTCCTGGAACTCGAACACCATGCGCATATCGGGCATGTCGGTGTTCGGCGATCCGTCGTCGTTCGAGAACCCGTCGCGCACCTCGAACGAGCGGCCCTCGTCGACGGCGATCCACTTCCAGTACCCGCGACTCACCCCGCCATCGTCGCCGTTCATGACGTAGTTCGTGAGCCCGCCTGGCGCCCCGTCATGGCGCGTGAATGTTGCGGGGTAGGCCGGCGGCCCCCAGAATCGCTCGATCTGACGCGGGTCGAGATATGCGTCCCAGAGCCTACGCACGGTCACGGTGAAGTCGGCCACGACCTGCAGCGTGAGCGCGTCTAGGTCTTTGTTGACTGTAGTGATTGGCATGATGTGTTCCCTCCGTTGGGTGTTCAAGTGTGTGGATCGCGGCTGCCCTCGATAGTTCAGGGCTCCGCCGCGAGCAGCGCATCGAGCCGGTCAATGCGGCCGCGCCACAGCTGCTCGAAGTGACCGAGCAACTGCTGCGCGCGGCGAATGGTCTCTGGGTTGCCACGCACGATGCGCTCCCTCCCGCTCGGAATCTTCGCCACGAGATCTGCGGCCTCGAGCACCGCCACGTGTTTCTGCACCGCCGCGAACGACATGTCGTACTCCGCAGCGATCTCAGACACCGAGAGCTCACCCACCAGCGTGCGACGCACGATGTCGCGACGCGTGGCGTCTGCGAGTGCTCGGAAGATCCGATCCACTGCCTCGTCTGAAAGATTCGTATCTACAACCATTTGGTTGTAGATTACGTCGCGCGATCGCATTCGTCAACCCCGGCCGAAAATTTATTCGGCGGCGAGCTCGCGCTTGCGCCTTCGATTGCGGATCACGCGGGCCACGATAAACCAGACCACCAAGAGTCCGATCACCACGAGCACGGCGTCGCTAATCACACCGCTCCACTGCTCAAGGATCGGCTTGATGGCCGGGCCGAAGGCGAAGCCGAGGCCGATCCACAACCCGTTCCACGCACCCGAACCAATGAGCGTGTACATCGAGAACTTCGCGAAGTTCATACGCTCGATTCCCGCCGGAATCGAGATGAAGGAGCGCACGAGCGGCACACAACGCCCAAACAACACCGCGGCCGCACCCCACTTCACAAAGAAAGCCTCGGCCTTGTCGAAGTCCTCGTGATCCATGAGCGGTATCTTGCCGACGACCCACCGCGTGCGGTTTCGTCCGAAGGCGTAGCCGATCCAGTACCAAATCCACGCACCCACCAGCGCGCCAAGTGTCGCGAGCAGCCACGCGAGCCAAAAGTTCATGCGGCCGTCGTAGGCGAGGAAGCCCGCACCAGGCAGCACCGCCTCAGACGGGATCGGCGGCACGAAAGTCTCGATCAAGACTGCGAGCCCGACACCTACCTCGCCGAGGGTCTCCATGAGATCGAGTACCCAGCCGATAAAGCCCTGATACTCGGTCTGCGCGACCCGCGCGAAAGTCTGGGAGATCACGGAATCACGCTACCAGTGTCAGGCTGAGTAAGCTGTGTCCTAGGTGCCGGAAGTGCGAGCTGCGCGCGTGCGAGCCGCCCAAGCAACCCGCACGCCAGGGCTCAGGCCGCGCGCTCAGCCATCTCGACGACGTTCTTGAGCAGCAGCGCGCGCGTCATGGGTCCAACTCCGCCAGGGTTCGGGGAGATCCACGAAGCGACCTCGGCGACCGCAGGGTCGACGTCGCCGACGACGCGGCTCTTGCCCGTCTCGGGATCGGTCTTGCGTGACACACCCACATCGAGCACGATCGCGCCGGGCTTCACATCTTCGGCACGAACGATGCCCTCGACACCAGCGGCGGCGACGATGACGTCGGCGCGACGCAGTTCGGCCGCAAGGTCGGCCGTACCCGTGTGGGTGAGCGTCACTGTCGCGTTGTACTCGCGGCGCGTGAGCAGCGGCCCGATCGGGCGGCCGACGGTCACACCGCGACCAATGACCACCACGTGCTTACCAGCCCACGAGAGGCCGTTGCGCTCGACGAGCTCAATTACACCGCGCGGTGTGCACGGCAGCGGGCTCGTGATCTCGGTGTTCGCGTTCAGTACCAGGCGACCGAGATTCGTCGGGTGCAGCCCGTCTGCGTCTTTCTCGGGGTCGATCTTCTCGAGAATACGGTTCGTGTCGATGTGCTTCGGCAGCGGAAGCTGCACAATGTACCCAGTGCACTCGGAGTTCGAGTTGAGCTCGTCGATGACGGCCTCAAGTTCCTCCTGGGTCACCGTTTCGGGCAGTTTCCGCTTGATCGACGAGATACCAACCTCTGCGCAGTCGCGGTGCTTGCCCGCCACGTACCACTGCGATCCCGGGTCTTCACCCACGAGCACCGTCGCAAGACCCGGAACGACGCCGCGTGCCGCGAGAGCCGCGACGCGCTCGGCGAGCTCCGCTTTGATCGCAGCAGCTGCCGCCGTTCCGTTGAGTTTTTGCGCCGACTGTGTCGAGTCAGTCACCGGCCTACCACTCCTCAAGACCGGGGTACAGCGGGAACGCGTCAGCGAGCGTCTTCACGCGCGCCTGAAGCTGTTCAACGTCGCCCGACTCGGTGAGCGTCTGCGCGATGATGTCTGCAACCTCAGTGAACTCGGCGTCGCCGAACCCGCGGGTCGCGAGCGCCGGCGTACCGATGCGCAGGCCGCTCGTGACCATCGGCGGGCGTGGATCGAACGGAACCGCGTTACGGTTCACGGTGATGCCGACCGCGTGCAGTGCGTCCTCGGCCTGCTGGCCATCAAGCTTCGAGTTGCGGAGGTCTGCGAGCACGAGGTGCACGTCGGTACCACCGGTGAGCACGTCGACGCCCGCGGCCTTCGAAGCCTCGCTCGTGAGCGCCGCAGCGACGAGCTTCGCACCCGAGAGCGTGCGCTCCTGGCGCTCCTTGAACTCGTCGGTCGCGGCGAGCTTGA
>JBEBUJ010000048.1:0-19304 GCA_040393365.1 Leucobacter denitrificans | reverse complement strand
GCGCCGATGGTACTGCGAGGGGGACCTCGTGGGAGAGTAGGACACCGCCGAACAACCTTTATAAAGAAGGGGTTGTTTAGATGAGTTGACCATGATGGTCCTCGCATCTAAACAGCCCCTTCTTTCATTTGTAGACTTTTCAGTAGTACCGTCTCTTCGGAGACACACAATCACACAGGGAGCACCGCAATGAACGACCGCCAGGATCGACCCGATAACTCCGGGCGACCCCGGCGCTCCCATAAAGACGGCTCCCGACCTGAACGATCAGGTGAACGTCGTTCTTACCAGGGCGACCGTAATCGCGACGATCGCGGTGCTCACCAGGGAGATCGCAATCGCGATGATCGCGGTGGATACCAGGGCCGCCAGAACCAGTCGGGAGAGCGCCGCCCGTATCAGGGCGATCGAAACCGTGACGCTCGCGGTGGTGAGCGTAAGCAATTCCGCAGTGATCGCGAGGATCGTGGCGGATACCGTGGCGATCGAAACCGCGACGGTGAGCGCAAGCCGTATCGGGGCGACCGAGATGACCGGGCAGGCTACCGCGGAGACCGTGATCGTAGCCGCGACGGTGAGCGCAAGCCGTACCGGGGCGACCGTGATGGTGAGCGTCGCTCATACCAAGGGGACCGTAGCCGCGACGGTGAACGTCGCTCCTATCGTGGCGACAGGAACGAGTCTGGAGATCGCAGGTCCTTCAGCAACGATCGTGGTGAGCGTCGCAATGACCGAAACGATCGGAATGATCGCAATGATCGCAACGACCGCGGGGGATATCGCAAGGATCAGGACTCACGCGGCCGAGGCGGCACGCGTGGGGGCGGGAGAAGCGACCGTGGTGGCCAAGCCCGTGAGTACACGGAAGAAGAGCGCCTCAGGCATTCACTGCGCCCGGTTCGCAGCGAGCACGAGGATCCGATCATCGCCGACCACATTCAGGCAAGCGACCTGCACCCGTCGGCCCGCAATGAGCTGAAAACACTCGATGCCGAGGTGCAGGAGCGCGTAGCCCGCCATCTTGCGATGGTCGCGCTCCTCATTGATGAGGATCCAGAGCTTGCGCATCAGCACGCAATCTCGGCCAGCCGCCGTGCCGGCCGTATTCCGGTTACGCGCGAGACCCTCGCGCTCACCGCCTACCGTACTGGCGACTTTGCCCTCGCCATTCGCGAACTGCGCACCTTCAGGCGACTGAGCGGCCGTGATACGAACATCGCAATCATGGTCGACTCGGAGCGTGGGCTCGGGCGCCCAGAGAAAGCAATCGAAACCGGACTCGAGGTAGACTGCACGAAGCTCGATACGCGTGACCGCGTACACCTCGCTATCGCGATGTCGGGTGCACGACTCGACCTCGGTCAAAGGCGGCAGGCACTGTTCGAACTTGAGATTCCAGAGCTCAACCCCAATAAGGCGTTCGAGTGGAGTCCCGAACTCTTTGGCGCCTATGGTGCTGTGCTGGAAGATCTTGGGCGCGACGATGAGGCGGCGAAGTGGTTCGACCGCGCGGATCGCGCGGCAGCCGCTCTCGATGATCACTTCGGAGGACTTGATGAGCTCGAGGTGATCGAGATTCGTGAGCACGATTACCTCGTAGAGGACGAGCAAGCTGAGGGTGAGCAGGCTGAGGTGGACCAGGCTGAAGGTGACCAAGCTAAGGGCGATCTAGCCAAGGGTGACCCGGCAAAGGGCGAAGAGGAATAGTTGGATGGGTCTGTTCAGTTCGCGTGGAAAGTTCGAGTCTGCCCCGGTAACCGGTCGAGACTTGCTGCTCGCGGATCTCGACGGAGTTATCTACCGTGGATCTCGGGAGCTTCCAGGAGCGGTCGAGGCTTTAAACACCGCATCCCAGAACTCGAAGCTCGGGTACCTCACCAACAACGCCTCACGAACGGACGTGGCGGTCGCTGAACATCTGCGCGAGCTTGGGCTGCGCGCCACGCCTGAGGACATTGTGACGTCGCCGCAAGCGGCAATCGCGCTCCTGCGCGAGCTTATTCCCGCCGGGTCTCGTGTGCTCGTGGTCGGCGGAGAGGGGGTCACCGCTGAACTCACCAAGGCCGGTTTCGAATGGACACGCAGTGCTGAGGACAACCCTGACGCGGTGCTCCAAGGCTTCGCTCAAGACGTTGGCTGGGAAGACCTCGCAGAGGCCTCGTACGCGCTGCAGGAGGAGCCGGGGCGCGATCCACTGCCCTGGGTAGCAACCAACACCGACTGGACGATACCCCGCGCGCGAGGAATCGCACCAGGGAACGGGACACTGGTGTCGGCGGTGCACACTGCGGTGCAGCGGCTGCCGGTGTTCGCGGGCAAGCCTGAGACGCCCATCTATGAATCGGCGTTCGAGCGGTTCGGCACACGTAACGCGCTCATGCTCGGCGACCGGCTCGATACTGACATCAAGGGCGCGGTCGCGGTTGGCATCCCGTCGTTGCTGGTACTCACCGGGGTGGACCGCCCGAAGCAATTGCTCTCGGCCTCGAAAGATATGCGACCGAATTACATCGTCGCGACGCTCCAAGACATGCTTGAGCCGTACCGGGCGCCGGAGACGCTTCGTGACGGGACCGTGCGAGTGGGATCTGCGAAGGTGCGCATGGATGAGCACGTGGTGCGCGTGGTCGCCGAAGGCGATGATCCACTCAATCTCTTGCGCGCTGGGTGCGAAGCAATCTGGGCATCTGGGCGTGCGATCTACGCGCTCAAAGTGCCCGAGATTTTGCTCGAGGACCACTGGCGGTAGCAAGCGCTACAGGCCGAGGATCATGGAGAGCAGCAGCCACAGGTTGAGCCCAATGATCAGCGCAACCACCACAAGCGCAGTGATGCGCAGCGGAACCTTGTTTGCGAACTCGCCCATGAGTCCGCTTTTCCTTCCAGTGAGCCTGATGAGCGGTATGAGCGCAAACGGTATGCCAAACGACAGCACCACCTGGCTGAGGACGAGTGCCCACGTGGGATCGACGCCCATGCCGAGGAGTATGAGCGCTGGCAAGAGAGTCACTATGCGCCTCGCGAGCAGGGGAACGCGGATCGTGAGGAGCCCAGCCATGATCTCGGAGCCTGCATAGGCGCCGACCGAGGTCGAGGCGAGACCAGACACGAGCAGCCCGATCGCGAAGATCACGCCAACTGCGGGACCTAGATGTTCGCTGATTGCTGCTGCAGCACCCTCGATCGAATCTGTTCCCTCAACCCCCGGAAGCGAGGCTGCTGCGAGTAAGAGCATCGAGATGTTGACACCGCCGGCGACGATGAGCGCGAGGATCACATCGAGCTTGGTCGCGCGGAGCAGCATGCGGATCCGCATCGCACCAGACGCGCCCGCTCCATGATCTCGCCCGTGCCGATCGCGTGCGAGCGAAGAGTGAAGATAGATGGCGTGCGGCATGACCGTTGCACCGAGCATGCTGGCAGCGAGCAGCACCGACTGGCTGTCTGCGAATCGTGGTGCGAGTCCTGAAAACATCGCAGCAGGGTCGAGATCGCTCACGAACAGGCCACCCACAAACCCGAACGTGATGATGAGCAGCATCGCCATGATGACCGCCTCGAACGCTCGCTGCTGTCTGCCCTGCAGTGCGAGAATGAGCAGTGAGAAGGCGCCGACAATGACTCCGCCCGCGAGAAGCGGGATGCCGAACAGGATGTAGAGCGCGAGCGCACCGCCGATGACCTCTGCAAGATCTGTGGCCGCGGCCACGAGCTCTGCCTGAACCCAGTACAAACGCCTGGAGGTCGGCTTGAGCCTAGCTCCAAGCAACTCCGGCAGGCTCTTGCCAGTGACGAGCCCGAGTTTCGCCGAGAGGTACTGCACGATGACCGCCATCGCATTCGCGGCAACGAGGACCCACAGCAGGAGGTACCCATAGGTTGCGCCAGCGGAAAGGTTGGCCGCAACATTTCCCGGGTCCACGTACGCGATTGCGGCCACGAATGCCGGACCGAGTAGGCGCAGGAGCCCGCGCTCTGGAGCGGGTTTAGTAGTTGGTTTGGCGGAGATAGTCATGGTGTACCCATAATAGTCCGATAATCAGAATATAAAAGTTCGTGGTACCGAACATTAAGCAAAAGTAGGCTCACGAATTCGAGTTTCCGGCTAGTCTTGGGGTATGGAGAGCGCAACACCAGGTCATCCCGAGGAGGGTGAGGTGCGGCAATTGCAGGAAGGCAGTGAGAGTCTGCTCGACCGCATCGAACTCATCGAGTCTCAGCCGCTCGAGCATCGCGCAGCGGGTTTTGAGCAACTGCATGACGCGCTCCTCGCTGAGCTGCAGCGTAACGATCACGATGGTGCATAACGCGGCGGTGTCTGAGCGGCACTGGGCAGGGGCGCCCACCCGGGCCGATAAAGCGCTTGCCGAGCTCGGGCTCGCGCGTTCTCGAAGCCACGCATCTGAACTCATCGCTTCGTCTCGGGTACGTATTGACGGAGTGATGGCGTCGAAATCGGGAACTCGGGTGTACGACGGCGTCTTGCTGGAGGTCGCGGGTGGTGACGACTATGTGAGTCGCGGTGCACACAAGCTTCTCACTGCGCTCGACAGGTTTGAGATCAGTCCGGAGGGTCGACTCGCGCTCGACCTTGGCGCATCTACCGGTGGATTCACGCAGGTGCTGCTGGAGCGAGGTGCTCGCGAGGTGCTTGCGGTCGATGTGGGGCACAACCAGCTTGCAGATCAGATCCGCACCGATGCGCGGGTGCGCGTTGTTGAGGGGTGTAACGCCCGAAACTTGGATAGCGACGAGCTATCGCGCCTCACCGGCGTGACTGAAGCGCCGAGTCTCGTCGTGGCAGACCTGTCGTTTATTTCGCTCACGCTCGTGCTCCCCGCGATTGCGCGGTGCGCATCCCCTGACGCAGACCTTGCCCTGCTCATCAAGCCGCAGTTTGAGGTGGGACGTGTGCGCGGGGGCATCGTGACCGATCCTTCCCAGTGGTGCGACGCGATCCATAACGTACTTGACGCAGCGCGCCTGCGCGGCTTTGCTCCCCGAGGCCTCGAGCTCTCGCCGATTGCGGGGAGTGAGGGGAACCGAGAGTTTCTTGTGCACTTCGTGCGCGGTGAGGGAGTTGATCCGAGAGAATGGGAGAAGCGCGTGCGGAAAGTGTGCGCGCAGGCCGAAGCAGCAGGAGAAGGGAGTCCCGTGTGATCCAGGATGCGTCGCGAAGGCACATGCTCATCGTCTCCCATACCTACCGGCCCGAGGCCATCGCAGCAACGAGTGAGGTCGTTTCTGCACTCCTTGAGGCTCGGGTGGTGCCGGTATTTAGCGAAGAGGACTACGCAGACTTTTCGAGTCACGTCGATATGACCCGGGTAGCAATACTCGGAACAGACGTGCCGCTCAGCGACGTCGAGGTCGCGTTTGTTCTCGGCGGTGACGGCACCATATTGCGAGCCGCCGAAGTGCTTCGCGGATCGGCGTGCCCTATTGTGGGCGTGAACCTCGGCCACGTGGGGTTTCTCGCTGAGATGGAAAGCCTCGATCTCGGGTTTACTGTCGAACAGGTACTGGCTGGCAATTACACGGTTGACGAACGCCTTGCGCTCGAGGTGATCGCAGAACACGACGGAAGAGTCATCGCCGACACCTGGGCACTCAACGAGGCCTCAGTTGAAAAGGGGCGGCGCATGCTCGAAGTGTCGGTCGGCATCGACGATCACCCGATCTCAACTTTCGCCTGTGACGGGGTCGTACTTTCGACGCCCACGGGCTCGACCGCGTACGGGTTCTCCGCTGGCGGGCCCATTGTCTGGCCGTCGGTGCAAGCGCTGCTCGTGGTGCCGATTGCGGCTCACGCACTCTTCAATCGTCCGCTCGTTGCGGGCCCCGACTCTGAGCTCACGGTGCAGATACTTCCCGAGAATATCGGGCCCGCGGTGCTCTGGTGCGACGGGAGGCGGCGAACTGAATTGCCGGCCGGATCAAAGGTGACCGTGCGGCGCGCACTTGAGCCTGTGCGGATCGCGCGGCTCGATGACGCCCCGTTCTCAGAGCGGCTCGTGCGTAAGTTCAACCTTCCGGTGACCGGGTGGAGGGGTGCTCGCGGGAAAGGTGCCGCATGATTGACGAGCTGCGCATCTCTGATCTCGGAGTGATCGCCGACACCACGCTCCCACTGGGTCCGGGATTCACCGCGATTACCGGTGAAACGGGAGCAGGAAAGACCATGGTGGTCACCGCGCTCGGCCTCCTCATGGGAGAACGCAGTGATGCGAGCGGCGTGCGTATTGGTGCGAACCAGGCGCGGGTGAGCGGCATTATTCGAACCGATGACGCGGAAGTTCGAGAGCTCGTTGAGGAGCTCGGGGGAGACGTCGAAGAGGGCGAGCTCATCATGAGTCGCACGGTGAACCCTGAGGGCCGCAGCCGTGCGGTGGTGGGCGGCGCAGGTACGCCGGTCGGCGCCCTCGGGCGGATCTCGTCGCTGCTGTTCGCGGTGCACGGCCAGTCAGATCAGCTGCGCCTGCGATCGGGTGCGGAGCAACGAGACACCCTCGACAGATTCGGCGGAGAGAGGCTCGCCGACGCACTCACAATGTTTCGAGCGGCACACGCGGAGCGCAAAGATGCCGAGAGCCAACTTGCGCGGCTCACAGAATCGCGCGAATCACGCGCCAGCGAAATCGCAAGGCTCCGTCAGGAGCTGGAAGAAATCGCAGCGGTCGATCCACAGCCGTTCGAGGAGGAACAGCTCTCAAACCGCATCGAGGTGCTTGCGAATGTCGAGGCATTGCGCACCGCCGCGATGCACGCGAGTGACGCGCTGACGAGTGAGTCAGATGATCCCATGCAACGAGACGCGAGTGGGCTCGTTGAAACCGCGGCACACGAGGTTGAACGGGTGGCATCGCTAGACGCGCGCCTCAGCCAGTCGCTTGAGTCGCTTCGCTCCATCAATGTGCAGATCGCAGATGTCGCGAGGGATCTCGCGGCGTACGCGAGTGACCTCGATGAGGAGGGGCCGGGCGAGCTCGAGCAGGCCAACGAGCGCCTCGCGTCGCTGAACGCGCTCTTCAGGCATTACGGTGCCTCAAGTGAAGAAGTGCTCGAGTACGGCGAGCGAGCGTCGAACAGGCTCCTCGAACTCGATAGCGAAGATGATGTGTTGGGCGGACTCGATACGCGCGTGTCTGAGCTGCGTGAACGCGAGTCTGAGCTCGCGAGTCGGCTCACCGAGTTGAGAAATGCTGCGGCAGAGTCGCTCGGCATCGCGGTGACGCGGGAGCTTCGCGAGCTTGCTCTGCCCGATGCGCGGTTCGTGGCCTCCGTGACCGCACGTGAGACACTCGGCGCGCATGGTGGCGACGAGGTGCAGTTTCTGCTTGCCCCGCACCCGGGGGCAGGCCCCAGGCCGATTGCGAAAAGCGCGTCGGGGGGCGAACTCTCACGGGTCATGCTTGCGCTCGAGGTGGTACTCGCAGGGGCGGATCCTGTTCCGACCTTCGTCTTTGACGAGGTCGATTCAGGGGTCGGCGGGGCCGCGGCCATAGAGATCGGTCGGAGACTCGCGCAGCTTGCGAAGACGTCACAGGTGATTGTCGTGACACACCTCGCTCAGGTCGCTGCGTTCGCAACGAACCACCTGCGAGTCGTGAAAGATTCGAGCGGAGATTTCACCGAGAGCAGCTGCCAGCGGCTCGAGGGAGATGCGAGACTCGCCGAGATGGCGCGGCTGCTCTCTGGCCTCGACACATCTGAGAGCGCACTTGACCACGCGGCAGAACTTTTGCAGCTTCGGGCGTGATTTCCTGCTCGCAGTGTCGCAGGCTGCTGCTACGCTCACTCCATGTCGATGTTTAAGCGCATTCGAGCGAGCGCCAAGGCCGCAGCCGATGCTGCCACCACGAGCACCGAGACTCCCGAGGAGCATCCCCTCGTGATGCACGCTGACACCACGCAGATGGACACCGAGCTTCGCGCAATGTATCGCGATGCGCGAGAGGCAGCGCAAGACTACGAAGACGAGTCTCGAAAGCGCACCCGCAGAGCATTCAACGTGCAGCACCCCTTCGCGCTCGGTTTCACGGTCACGCTTGGAGTGCTCGTCGCCCTCGTATTTGGTGGAATGGTCGAACAGCTGAGCTCGATCCTGATGTACGTCGTCGCTGCACTGTTCATCGCACTCGGGCTCGACCCGCTTGTGCGGTGGCTCGAGGCGCATAAAATCAAGCGGCCGCTTGGTATAGCGATCGTGTTTGTCAGCTTCATCCTGGTCATCTCCGGCATCCTCGCCGTGGTGATTCCGATGATTGCGAATCAGATCGCCCTGCTCGTGCAAAGCGCACCTTCGCTGGTCAACGACGTGTACAACCAGGATTGGTATAAGGATCTCAATTCGCGCTTCGGTGACTACATCGACTTCAATGCACTGCTTGAAATAGGCCGCGATTTTATTGGAAAGCCAGCAAACTGGGCGTCAGTTGTGGGTGGCGTCTGGCAAGCGGGAATTGGTGTCGCAAACGGACTCACTGCGACGCTCATCGTGCTTATCCTGTCGCTGTATTTTCTTGCCTCTCTCAGGTCGATCAAGCGAGGATTCTATTCTGTCGTGCCGCGCTCTGGCCGCGCCAAGGTCATCGACATCACCGAACAGGTGACGAAGTCAATCGGTGGATACGTGAACGGCATGGCGACGCTCGCGCTCATTAACGCGGTGCTCGGCTTTGTAATGATGACGATCGTTGAGGTTCCCTTTGCTGGTCTCGTAGCGGTTGGCGTGTTCTTGCTTGCGCTCATCCCGCTGATCGGATCGGTGCTGGCAACGGTCTTAGTGTCAGTCGTCGCGCTATTCAATTCTCCGATTACGGCGCTCGTCGCGGCGCTCTACTACCTCGTGTACATGCAGATTGAGTCGTATCTGCTCACCCCGCGCATCATGAACCGAGTGGTGTCTGTGCCCGGCTCTCTCGTTGTGATTGGAGCCTTGGCGGGTGGCACGCTACTCGGCCTGCTCGGTGCGCTTATCGCAATCCCGGTCACGGCGACAATTCTCATGATCGTGAAGCAAGTGTGGATTCCGCGGCAGGAGCAGCGGTGAGCGAAGTCAGCGGCCCCTGGAGATCTTCGAAGTGATAGGATTGAAGCCCGTGGGAACAAACGCGGATCAGAGTAAGACAACCAAGCACATATTCGTCACCGGCGGGGTTGTTTCCTCGCTCGGCAAGGGGCTAACTGCCGCGAGTCTCGGTAATTTGCTTACCGCACGCGGCCTTCATGTGGTCATGCAGAAGCTCGACCCCTACCTGAACGTCGATCCTGGCACCATGAATCCGTTTGAACACGGTGAGGTATTTGTTACCGATGATGGGGCCGAAACAGATCTCGACATCGGCCACTACGAGCGCTTTCTCGGCATCGACCTTTCTCAGGCCGCGAATGTCACGACCGGTCAGATCTACTCTGAGGTGATTCAGAAGGAGCGCCGCGGGGATTACCTCGGTGCGACGGTGCAGGTTATTCCGCACATCACCAATGAGATCAGACGCCGGATGCGGTTGCAGGCCGAAGAAGATCCGCAGCCTGACGTCATCATCACTGAGATCGGCGGCACGGTTGGCGACATTGAGTCGCAGCCGTTCCTTGAGTCGGCTCGTCAAGTGCGCCATGAGCTTGGCCGTAAGAACGTCATCTTCGTGCACGTTTCGCTCGTGCCGTACATGGGTGCGTCGGGCGAACAGAAGACGAAACCTACGCAGCACTCGGTCGCGGCTCTTCGGTCGATCGGTATTCAGCCCGACGCGCTCGTGCTGCGGTCAGACCGGCCGGTGACCGGCGACAACCTTCGCAAGATCGCGCTCATGTGCGATGTTGATGAAGACGCGGTTGTCAATGCGATCGATGTGAAGAGCATCTACGATCTCCCGCAGCTGCTCAACACGCAGGGTCTCGACCAGACCATTGTCGATCATCTCGAGCTCGGTGATGTTGCGAAAGACGTTGACTGGTCGCGCTGGCGACCCGTGCTCGACGCGGTGCACAATCCGAAGGGCGAGGTCACGATTGGCCTCGTAGGCAAGTACATCGACTTGCCCGACGCATACCTTTCGGTCACCGAGGCGTTGCGCGCCGGCGGCTTCGCTCACGCCACGAAGGTCAATATCGAGTGGATCGCGTCAGACACGTGCGAGAGCCCTGAGGGCGCACGCGAGCACCTGTCGCATCTCGACGCGATTTGTGTTCCCGGAGGCTTCGGTATTCGCGGCATCGAGGGCAAGCTCGGCGCCCTGCGATTCGCCCGTGAGAACGGAATTCCGACGCTCGGCATTTGCCTGGGCCTGCAGTGCATGGTGATCGAATACGCGCGCAATGTCGTGGGCCTCGAGGGCGCATCTTCAACTGAGTTCGACCCTGATACCCCGGTGCCTGTGATTGCAACGATGGCAGAGCAGGTAGACATCATCGACGGCGGTGACCTCGGAGGCACAATGCGTCTGGGGCTCTACGAGGCGCAACTCGCTGAGGGGTCGATCGCGGCAGAGCTCTACGGATCCACCACGGCGAGCGAACGGCACAGGCACCGCTACGAAGTCAACAACGCGTACCGCGAGGAGATTTCGGCTGCCGGACTCTCGTTCTCGGGCCTCAGCCCAGACGGCGGGCTCGTCGAATACGTCGAGCTCCCTCGCAACGTTCACCCGTACTACATTGCGACGCAGGCGCACCCCGAGCTGCGGTCGCGGCCAGGAAAGCCACATCCGCTGTTCGCCGGGCTTGCAGCGGCCGCGATTCAGCGTCGTGACGCGGCCCACCTGTTCGACGTCGAGGACGAGCCGGGGGAGTAGCGAGAGTGAGCGGCCCGAACCCCGAAACCTCAGATCTCGCCGACGCTCCCGCACGTGACGTGCGCGTCAGCGAGTCAGAGCAGCTCGTGGCCGGGTACGTGTGGGACATACGGCGAGACCGTTTTGCATTCGGCGACGGCGAACTCGTGCGCGACTACGTGGACCATCCGGGCGCCGTTGCGGTCGTTGCACTCGACGATGAGGACCGACTCCTCATGTTTCGGCAGTACCGGCACGCGATTGCCTACCGTGACTGGGAGATTCCCGCGGGCCTCATGGACACCCCTGGCGAGGACGGCCTGCTCACCGCGCAGCGCGAACTCGCCGAAGAGACAGATCTGCGGGCAGACCACTGGGCGCTGCTTCTCGACCTGTTCGCAAGTCCCGGTGGATCGAGTGAGGTCATTCGCGTCTTTCTCGCTCGCGGGTTCTCAGCCGCCACGCACGACTTCGTGCGTACTGGCGAGGAACAGGAACTTGTTCCGGAGTGGGTGCCGCTCGACGAGGCGGTTGCTGCCGTGCTCGACGGCCGCATTGCGAATGCGGTTACGGTGAGCGGTGTGCTCGCCGCCTCTGCCTCGAGAGCGTCTGGGTGGGCGACGCTCCGCGATCCACACACCCCGTGGAGCGCACGAGACGCGGTGCGCGGAGAACGATCGAAGTAACTATGGCGCTGGCACCCGAAACCGCGATCTCGAGGTACCTCAGACACCTGAGCATTGAGCGTGGGCTGTCAGCCAACAGTTTGGCGGCGTATCGCCGAGATTTCGCGAGGTACGTCGAGTGGTTGGGTACGCAGGGCATCCACGACCTCGCTGAGGTGCAACCAGACACGCTCTCTGCGTATGTGGCCCATCTCGCAAGTGCCGGGCACGATGGCGCCTATTCGCCCGCGACGATCACGCGCATGGTGTCGACCGTGCGCGGGTTGCACCGCTTCTTGTTCGATGAGGGTGAGCTTGCCGAGAACGCCGGTCGCGGAGTGCGCACGCCGAAAAAGGCAGAGCGACTGCCGAAAGCGCTGTCGATTGAAGACGTTGAGTCGCTGCTCGGAGCCGTTTCTGGCGACGACCCCGTAGCGATTCGCGATCGCGCATTGCTCGAGCTGCTCTACGCGAGCGGATCGCGCGTGAGCGAGGTGACCGCAATCGATATCGATGACCTCTATGCGGGGTCTGATGCCGCGGGGAGCGACGTGTGGGGCGACCCAGAAGCGTCATTGCAAAACGGAGGCTTGCTTCGCGTCACGGGCAAGGGCGCCAAAACGCGGATCGTTCCCTACGGCAAGTACGCAGGCGCAGCGCTCGCCGCCTACCTCGTGCGGGTTCGCCCTGTCTTCGTCTCGAAAGGCACAGGCACCCCTGCACTGTTTGTCGGCCCACGCGGCGCGCGAATATCTCGGCAGAGTGTGTGGCTCGTGATCCGCGCCGCCGCAGAGAAAGCGGGGCTCACGCAAGAGATTTCGCCCCACACGCTGCGGCACTCGTTCGCGACGCACCTGCTCGCAGGAGGGGCCGACGTGCGCGCGGTGCAGGAACTGCTCGGCCATGCCTCGGTCACGACGACGCAGATCTATACGCAGGTCACCGCGGAGACGCTGCGCGAGCACTACCTGAGTGCGCACCCGCGGGCGAAGTAGGTTGCGATGTAGGTTGCGAAGTAGACCGCGATGTAGCCTGACCGGGAGATTTGGGCGGGTAGGTACGCGCCCCGCGCGATAGGATGGGGCGAAAACTTGCGAAGGGAGTCGGAGTGGCGAAGCAGCAGGGCGAACTAGGCCCGACAGGACGCCCCGAACGCGTGATTCCCGCACCCGCAAAGCTCGAGCGCCACGGCCCGGCGCGCATTATTGCGATGTGCAATCAAAAGGGGGGCGTTGGAAAGACGACCTCTGCGATCAACCTCGCGGCAGCACTCGCTCGGTACGGCAGGCGCGTGCTCGCAGTCGATTTCGATCCGCAAGGGGCGCTTTCTGCCGGTCTCGGCGTGCAAGCGCACGATGTGCCGACGATTTACGACCTCATGCTTGGCAAGATCAAGGACCCAGCTGAGGTGATCCAGCACACCGATACCGAGGGACTTGATGTCATCCCGGCAAACATCGACCTCTCGGCCGCCGAAGTGCATCTGGTGAGCGAGGTCGCCCGGGAACAGATTCTTGGCGGGGTGCTTCGTAAGGTCGTCGATGATTACGACGTCATTCTTGTCGACTGCCAGCCTTCACTCGGGCTTTTGACGGTGAACGCACTGACGGCGAGCCACGGCGTGCTCATTCCGCTGGCCTGCGAATACTTCGCACTCCGCGGCGTAGCGCTCCTCGTCGAAACGGTCGAGAAGGTGAAGGATCGTCTGAACCCCGCGCTCGAGCTCGATGGCATTCTCGCAACGATGTACGATCCACGCACCCTGCACGCGCGTGAGGTGCTCGAGCGCGTGGTCGATACGTTTGGCGACAAGGTCTTCGACACCGTGATCGGTCGCACGGTGAAGCTTCCAGACGCGCAGATCGCTGCGCAGCCGATTCTCACCTACGCGCCGTCAAACGCCGCGGCCGAGGCCTACCTGAAGCTCGCGCGCGAGCTCGTGCAACGCGGCGTGGTTGCTTAAGCAGGACCAGGTGACAGCGCTCGAAACTGACTCGGAGCCGCAGGGAGAGCCAGGTTTTCGGGTCTCCCTTGAGGTCTTCGACGGCCCGTTCGACCTGCTGCTCAGCCTTATCGGCAAGCACGAACTCGACATCACCGAAGTCTCACTGAGTCTCGTCACCGACGAGTTCATCTCGTATCTCTCGACCATCGAGGGGCAGGGGCTCATTGAGCTCGACCAGGCCTCCGAATTCTTGGTTGTGGCCGCCACGCTGCTCGACATGAAGATCGCGAGCCTGCTGCCGCAGGGCGAGGTTGTCGACGCAGAAGACATTGCGCTGCTTGAAGCCCGCGACCTGCTCTTCGCAAGGTTGCTGCAGTACCGGGCGTTCAAGCAGGTAAGCGCCTGGTTCCACGAGCGACTCGTCGCCGAGCAATTGCGTCACCCGCGCCAGGTGCCCCTCGAGGCGAAGTACCGCGACCGCGGGCCAGAGCTCAACTGGACGCTCACGCCAGAGGACTTCGCAGCGATCGCGACACTCGCGTTCACGCCGCGCGCGATCCCGACCATTGGTCTCGATCACCTGCACGCACCGCTCGTTTCGATTCGCGAGCAGGCCGCCATCATCGTCTCGCTGCTCAAGCAGGGTGGATCCAAGAGCTTCCGAGACCTCATCTCTGGCGTGAGCGAGAAGGGCGTCGTGGTCGCGCGGTTCCTCGCAATACTCGAGCTCTACCGGCGCGATGCCCTGCTGTTTACGCAGGATGAGCCCCTCGGTGAACTCACCATGGAGTGGTCAGGCGAGCACTGGAACGACGAAGAGCTTTCGACACTAGGAAGTGATTATGACTGAACAAGCTTCGGACCTAGGCCTCGACTCGGCGCAGATTGCTGTTTCAGAGCCTGGGAAGCAGCAATCTGTGCCGACTCGACAGGGAGAGAGTGGGGACACTCGGGGGCCTGGGGAACCTGGGGGCCTCGAAGGTTCAGGGGAGCCTGGTGGATCAGAGCAGGGGGGATCACCAGGTGAGTCAGAGCTCGAGCGGGTGCGGGCAAAACACTCGCTCACGCAGCAGCTGGAGGCACTGCTCATCGTCGCCGATGAGCCGCTGTCGGCCGTCGCCCTCGCAACTGCGTGCGATCGGCCGGTGCGCGAGGTACGGGCAGCGCTCGACAGTCTCGTCGCAGAGTTCAACGGCACAGCGGAGCGCGAGTCTGATGACGAAGCGCCTCGGGGCTTCGAGCTGCGCGAGATTGCTGGCGGCTACCGCTTCTATGTGCGTGAAAGCCTCGACCCGCTCGTTGCCGACTTTGTGCAGCAGCAGAGCCCATCGAAGCTCTCGCAGGCCGCGCTCGAGACACTCGCTGTGATCGCCTACCGACAACCGATCTCGCGAGGGGCCATTGCGTCGATCCGCGCGGTGAACGTCGATTCGGTCGTGCGCACCCTGCTCGGCCGCGGACTCATCGAGGAGTCGGGGCACGATCCAGAAACCGGCGCCGTGCTGTATGGCACGAGTGAGACCTTGCTCGGGTATCTCGGCATCGGAGACATTGAGGAATTGCCCTCGGTCGTGCCGTTACTCGACGACGGTTCAGAAGGGTTTGATCATGAATCACTCTAAGCGTTCAGACGAGGCTGGAGACGACACCGGCGGTTCCTTCACCGTCGACGGTGAAGCCGTCGAGATCGATATGGCCGAGTGGGGCTGGGACCGGCCGACTGAGAATCCCGTGTCCGAGTCAGGGCCGGATTCCGAGGCGGAGGACACGAGGGTGCGCTTGCAGAAGGCGCTTGCGAACGCAGGGGTGGCCTCGCGTCGCGCCTGCGAGGCGCTCATCACGAGCGGACGCGTCACCGTCAACGACCAGGTGCAGCGCGAACTCGGCTCGCGCATCGACCCCGAAACAGACGAGGTTCGAGTCGACGGTGTTGTCGTGCAGCTCGACGTCTCGAAGCGCTACTTCGTGCTCAACAAGCCGCGAGGCGTTGTCTCAACCATGAGTGACGAGCAGGGGCGACCAGATCTCACAGAGTTCACCGAAAAGATCAACGACCGGCTGTACAACGTCGGTCGACTCGACACCGACACGAGCGGTCTGCTCGTGCTCACGAACGATGGCGAGCTCGCGCACAAGCTCGCACACCCGAGCTTCGGAGTGCAGAAGACCTACGTCGCGAAGGTGCGTGGGCGGGTGACCGCCGCGGTGATCCAGCAACTGCTCGACGGGGTCGAACTCACCGACGGGCACATCAGGGCAGACGCCGCGAAACTCTTGCCGGGTGGATCGTCGCGTTCCCACTCACTCGTCGAGATCACGCTGCACTCGGGAAAGAACCGCATCGTGCGCAGGCTTCTCGCGCACGTCGGGCATCCGGTCGAAGAACTCGTGCGGAGGCAGTTCGGGCCGCTGCACTTGGGCACGCTGAAGGTCGGCGAAATGCGCGAGCTGTCGTCGGGGGAGCGCGGTGCCCTGCTTTCGGCAGCCGAGGGGAGTGCGAAGGGCACGGGCGGTGCACGCGGCAACCGTGGGAAGATCACCGCAGGGCGCCCGGGTGACGGCAAGGGCGCACGCGGGCTTAGGGGTGTTGCGGCGCGCGGAAACCCGAGGCGCGGCAAAGCGTGACGCATGAAACCGCTAAAATCAATGGAGCCCCACTCGGGGATTCATATACAGCGCACTGAAATGTTGATGTAGGCGCCCAGAACGGAGACACCGCAGCGATGAACGAACCCGCATCTCGCGTGCACAGTACCGTTCGCTCACGCGTGCATGGCACCGTGCACATTGTGGGCGCTGGTCTCCTCGGGTCGAGCATCGGGCTCGGGCTGCGCGAGCGCGACGTCGATGTGACGCTCGAAGACCTGTCGCCGACCTCGGTCGCGCTCGCCGCAGACTACGGGGCCGGGCGGGTGCGCGCTGCTGACGATCCACACCCCGCGATTGTCGTTGTGGCCACGCCGCCTGATGTGACCGCGGATACGGTCGAGCGGATGCTCGCAACGTACCCGAGCGCTGTCGTGACCGACGTTGCGAGCGTGAAACTCGCCCCCTACCTTGAGCTCGTTCGCCGGGGCATCGACCTCACGAACTATGTCGGCTCGCATCCTATGGCGGGCCGCGAGCGCGGCGGGGCGATCATGGCGCGCGCCGATCTCTTTGTGGCGAGGCCGTGGGTGATCTGCCGAGATGGAGAGACTCCCGCCGAGGCGCTCGCGCTGGTGGAGGCCATTGCGCTCGATCTCGGTGCGGTACTGCTTGAGATGACCCCTGAGGAGCACGATCGCTCCGTCGGTCTGGTGTCGCATCTTCCGCAGGTCGTGTCGAGCCTGCTTGCGGCGCAACTGCTTCCCGCAACCGATCAGGCGATAGGCCTCGCCGGAGCTGGCCTCAGAGACACGACAAGGATCGCGTCGAGCGACCCCGAGCTGTGGGTGCAGATTCTCGGCGCGAACCGCGAGCCGGTCATCGCCCTCCTTGAGTCGTTCGCGACCGATATCGATCGGTTTGCAGAGGCGCTTCGCGCGGTCGACGAGCCGGGCTCGAAGCGCAAGCTCGCAGACTTGCTGTCGAGCGGCGTGCGCGGCGTCGGGCGGATCCCGGGCAAGCACGGAACGTCTGAACGCTTCGTGACCGTCACCGTGCTCATCGACGACAAGCCGGGTGAACTTGGCCGCCTGCTCACCGAACTCGGAGAACTCGGCATTAACATGGAAGACTTGCGCCTAGAACACTCGCCGGGTGCGCAGATTGGATTTGCCGAGATCGCGATCCTGCCTGAGGTCGCCGACCGGGCGGTAACTGACCTTGCGGCACGCGGATGGAGGACACTGTGACAGAGACGACTGTACTTGTCGCCATCGATGGCCCCGCGGGCAGTGGCAAGTCGAGTGTCTCTCGTGCGGCGGCGGATCGCTTGGGCTTTGGCATCCTCGACACGGGAGCTGCGTACCGTTCGCTCGCGTGGGCGGCGGGTGAGACCGGTTCCGATCTCGACGACGAAGATGCGGTGCTCGCGGTAATGGACCGCTGGAACTATCAGACCACCCTCGTTGGTGAGCAGCAGATCGGTGTGCTGCTCAGCGACGGCACCACGTACAAGACCTATGACATCACGGCCGCGATCCGCACCCCCGAAGTGAGTGGCCAGGTGAGTCGCGTGTCGAAGCACGCCGCTGTGCGCGTACGTCTGAATGACATGTTTCGCCAGATCGTCGCTGAATCGGGGCTCCCCGGAGTGGTCATCGAAGGGCGCGACATCACGACCGTCGTGGCGCCTGATGCGCCCGTACGCATCTTGATGACCGCGTCACCAGAGGTGCGCGCGACGCGCAGGGCGGGTGAGCTTCCAGGCATGTCGCACGAGCAGGTGCTCGCCGACATCAATGCTCGAGACGCGAAAGACGCGAAGGTTGTGGACTTTCTCAATCCGGCACCCGGCGTTACGCTCATCGACACGAGCGACATGAATTTTGAACAATCGATCCAAGCAGTGATCGACACCGTCGATGCCGCGCGCACAACGCGCTCATCGACCGAGTATAGGGAACGCAGATGAGCGAAGAACACGATTTTGACCTGACGCAGGTTGACCCGTCCGAAGTTATCTCGGGCGAAGACACCGAGGTGACCGACGAGGAGCGCTTGCGCGCGATGCGCTCGAACCTCGACGCATTCTCGCTCGAAGATGAGGATCGCGAGATTCTCACAGCCGACGGCGAGTTTCTTGGGTTTGCTGAGCCGAGCCTCGAGGCGCATCCGGTGGTGGCGATTGTGGGACGACCGAATGTCGGCAAGTCTGCGCTCGTGAACCGCATTCTCGGCCGCCGCGAGGCGGTTGTTGAAGATGTGCCGGGTGTCACCAGGGACCGCGTGAGCTATCCCGCCGAGTGGCAGGGCACACGCTTCACGCTGGTCGACACTGGCGGGTGGGAGCCAGATGCACGCGGCATTGACGCATCGGTTGCGATGCAGGCAGAGGTTGCCATCGAACTCTGTGACGTTGTGATGTTTGTCGTCGATTCACGCGTTGGCGCGACCGCGACCGACGAGCGCGTCGTGCAGTTGCTGCGCCGCACGAAGAAGCCGGTGTTTCTCGTGGCGAACAAGGTCGACGATGCTGCGCAGGAGCACGAAGTCGCGTCGCTCTGGTCGCTGGGCCTCGGTGAACCCCGGCCGGTCTCTGCGCTCCACGGTCGAGGTGTCGCCGACCTGCTCGATGACGTTGTCAATGTGCTGCCTGAGGAGTCGGCGGTCGCTCAGCCAAAACTCGCGGGGCCGCGCCGCGTCGCACTGCTCGGCAGGCCGAACGTCGGCAAGTCGAGCCTGCTCAACAAGGCTGCCGGTGAAGAACGCGTCGTGGTGAACGAACTTGCTGGCACGACGCGAGACCCCGTGGATGAACAGGTTGAAATCGCGGGTCGGGTGTGGACCTTTGTGGACACGGCCGGTATTCGCCGCCGCGTGCATCTGCAGAAGGGCGCTGATTTCTATGCGACGCTGCGCACCTCCGCAGCGCTCGAAAAGGCAGAGGTCGCGGTCGTGCTCATCGATGTCACGCAAGAAATCAGTGACCAAGACCTGCGCATCATCGACCTTGTGCTCGAGTCCGGGCGTGCACTCGTGCTCGCGTTTAACAAGTGGGACATGCTCGACGACGAGCGCCGCAAGTACCTCGAGCGCGAGATTGAGCAAGATCTCGCCCACGTCGACTGGGCGCCGCGCGTGAACATTTCGGCACGCACGGGGCGTCATCTCGAGAAGCTCGTGCCTGCCCTCGAGGTCGCCCTTGAGTCGTGGGATACCCGCATTCCCACCGCGAAGTTCAATGCGTTTCTTGCCGAGCTCGTGCAAGAGCACCCGCACCCAGTGCGCGGCGGCAAGCAGCCCCGTGTGCTGTTCGGCACCCAGGTGCAGAAC
>JBEBUJ010000047.1:0-19478 GCA_040393365.1 Leucobacter denitrificans | reverse complement strand
GACGACCTCATCAACTCGATCATCGAGATGCTCGTAGCGCAAAGCGGCATCCCCCAGGTGGCAGCACAGAAGTTTGATCGGTGGCAAGAACTCGCGAGCGGAATCAATCTGGCATATCGAGATCTCGCGGTGCGCTATCCGCGCTCATTCGAGTTGCTTGCGTTGGCACCGTACGACGTCATGCCAGTGACGCCCTATCTCGAAGGTCTCGTCAGCGCACTCGCGCAGATGGGCCTCACCCACGAAGAGGCGAGCACGTTGATGAGTGCACTCGACGCCTATTCGACAGGATTCTTGACCGTGTGGGCGCGCAGCGAGTCGAGGCCACAGCAACCAGCACACGAGTCATCGAGTGAGCTCGTAACGTTGCGCTCACTCGACCACTTCGAACGCGGCCTGCAGGCTCTCATCCGCGGGTTTGAAGTTGAGTTTGCGGCTGGGGCATCAGGACCGTCGATTTGACCTCACGTCGATCCGATCAGCGGTGACAAGGCACGCGACAGCGAGTGCTGCGATGGCAGCAAGAACCATCCAGGCCGCTCCAGAAGAGGTGCTTTGAACCACGGCGGAGAACAGCAACGGCCCGGAGCCCGAGCCGAGCATCAGCCCTATCTGCGTGATACCAGTCACTCTCGCAGCGGCTCCCAGGTTCCGACGCACGAAGGTGTACTCGAAGACCCCCTGCCAAGTCCACCCACCCAGAAAGGCAAACGTTGTTCCCACGAGGAACGGGGCCGCAGCAGGGGTAGGTACCAGGACATATCCGATGGTTCCAACCGCGAGCAGAACGATCACCCAACGCAACGGAAAATTCACATTGCGTCGATCAAGGATCACGCCGAGCGCGATCCGAGTCACGAGCCCGAACGCCGATGCGCACGCGAAAATCATGCCAGCAGTCGACGGGGCGAAGCCCACCTCGATACCGGCGGGAACGAGGAATACTCCGAGTGCAGTGGCTGCACCTGCGCCGAGCGCTGCTCCGACCACCACCAGCCCCACTGATAGTTGCGCCACCCACCCAAGCATTGTCGAGCGCTCAACCCAAGGAACAGCAGCCGTACGCTGGAATTGCACCGACTCGGTCGATACAATCCCCCACCTCGCACGGAGCCCAGTAGCACGCCCACCCGCTACCGATGCTCCACGACGTGCGCGGCGCCTCACTTCGCTGACCGCATTCCACGCCTCGATACCCAACGTCAAGACCGGCAGCAACGCCGCGAGCAGAAAGAGCTGCCGCCATTCCATTTTGTCTTCAGCGACTGCGAGCATAAGGCCGCAGAGCAAGGTGGCAAATGGTACGGAGGCCTGCTTGAGCCCAAAACCCAACCCCAAACGCGCATGCCCGAGTTGCTCTGCAATGCGCAGATTAGCAGCCGGCTGCGCGAACCCGGCCGCCAGCCCACCAATACACATCGCAACGAGGACCACAGTGAAGGATCCTGCCCCCGCGATAGTAAGCATGCCGATGCAAGTGAGCGTAAGTGCGACGAGCACGCCGAATCGATCACGCAACCGTTGCACGATCAAGCTGCAGGGCACGACAACGACGCCGGCAACGAAGAATAGGAGTGCGGTAGTGAAACCCAGGAGGCCGATCTCAATCCCGAACTCTCGGAGCACGGGACCGGAAAGCGCTCCCAGCAGGAACACCGGCATCATCGAGAGTGCATTCGTGACCACAGCGACCGCTGTCAGTACGAGCTTCCCACTCCTGAGTTCCACGCCACTCATGTTCTTCTATGCCGACCTAACTGAGTCCGAGCAGGTTCTTCGCCTCGGTAAGCGCCGTTGTCAGTTTCTCCTCAAGCTCGTCGAATTCAGCATCAGTCATCGTCAGTGCCGGCGAGAACTGGATAACAGCACCCTTGCGGTTCATGACGCGAGCGATAATCCCAAGTTCCTTGATGCGAGACGGCAAGAAACCGTAGAGGGTGTCGATCTGCTCGGATGACAGTGCAATCGTCTGGCCGTTGTCGGCCACCACGCCCATCTCGATGGCGATGAAGTATCCTTGCCCTCGCACATCAACGATGAGCGGCCATTCGCTCATGCTTTGCTTCAGCTTCGCGACGCGTCCAGTTGCCGACGACTCGCGCACATGATCGAGAAGGTCACGATCCTTGATCTCCGCAATGTTCGCGAGTGCAGCAGCCGCCGCGACTGGGTGTCCGCCAAACGTCACCCCGTGTGCGAACTTACCGAGTCCGTGCTCGGCTTCTGCCAGCACACGACCACTCGTGATCATGCAACCCATCGGAATGTAGCCGCTCGTCATGCCCTTCGCGGTGGTGATGATGTCCGGTGAGTAGCCGATGGTCTGGGAACCAAACCAATCGCCGGTGCGCCCCCACGAACAGATGGTCTCGTCGGAGACGAGCAGGAAGCCATGCTCGTCCCGCAACTCCACTAACATCTCAAAATAGTCGGGCCCCACTTCGAGACAGCCGCCCGAGTTCTGAACCGGCTCGATGATGACTGCCGCGATCGTGCGGGGGTCGGCATCAAGGAGGATCTGGCGCGTGCGCGCGGTAATCTCCGCGCTATGCGCGGCCCCAGAGAGCCCAGTGGTGCGGGGATGGATCGACGGAATCCGAAGGAAGCCTGGCAGCAGCGGCTCGAACGGGGTCTTCATGTCTTGTACCCCATTCACCGACAAGGCGCCCATCGAGGTGCCGTGATAGGCACCGGCCCGCGAGAACACCTTCGTACGCGCCGCATCACCGCGAGCGAAATGGTACTGCTTGACCATCTTGATCGCCGCCTCGATCGACTCCGAACCGCCCGACGTGAAGAATACCCTCGCATCATCGAGAGTCGAGAGATCACCGATGATCTGAGCAAGCTCACGAGCTTTCGGGTGGTATTCACCCCAAACAGGTGCATAGGGCAGCACCTGGATCTGCTCATGGACGGCATCTGCGATCCGCTCGTTACCGTACCCGATGTTGACGCAGTACAGACTGCTCAGGCAGTCGAGGTACCGCTTGCCCTTGGCATCAAAGACAGCCTGCCCCTCGCCCTTCACCAGTTCGGGCAGTGTGTCGCTTTCCCACGCCTTCTGGCTCCCGAAGTTAAGCACCAGCGGATCCCCCACGCTGTGATTCAGCTGAAGGTTCTGTTCAATCATTTCTGTTCCTTTCATTTCAAATCTCTGTGACGGCACGCTGTTTCAGGCGCGGCGGATCCCTACGAATTTGCGCTCCATCATCGCCCGCAGCATGTGGTGCGTGCCTTCTCGACCGAGCCCGCTGTCTTTTACACCTCCGAACGCATGCAGATCGAGTCGGACACGACTGGTCTCGTTCACTTGCACCGAGCCGAAATCGAGCTCCTCTACATAGCGGAGTGCACGATCAAGGCTGTTAGTAAACACCCCGGCCTGAAGGCCAAACTCGGTGTCGTTTGCGACGCGTACAACCTCGTCATCGGAGTCGAAGGGGAGAATGACCACTCCGGGGCCGAAGAGTTCTCGGCGCGCGATGGGCCAGTTCGGGTCTACCTCGCTGAAGATCGTCGGCTCAATACACTGTTTGAACGAGCCGCCCCCGGTGAGCATATTCGCGCCGCGATCCCGCGCATCAGCAAAAGTGTCGAGCACACGCTGGTGCGCCTGCGCTGTGATGAGCGGCCCCAGATCAGTTGCCGGGTCCGACGGGTCGCCGACGACGAGGCTCTGCGTCTTCGCCACGAAACGCTCGGTGAAATCATCGACGATCGAGCGCTCCACGAAGAGACGCTGCGTCGAAATGCAGGCCTGTCCAGAGCTTCCGAATGCACCGCGAACCAACAGCTTCACTGCGTCATCGAGATTCGCGTCATTGCACAGAATAGTCGGTGCGATGGAGCCAAGCTCGAGAACAAGATTCTTGAACCCCGCTGCGTTCGAAATTGCCTTGCCGGCTGCGGAACTGCCCGTGAAGGCGACCACTCGCGGCTCAGGAGCGGTCACCATCGCGTTCCCGGTCTCGACTCCTCCGTGCAACACCGCGATAGATCGCTCGGGCCACCCCGCGGCGAGCACCGCCTCGCCGACCAGATTGCCCGGCGTAGGAGCCTCGAGCGGCGGCTTGACGAGTACCTGACAGCCGGCGGCCAGCGCCGCTGAGACCTTGGATGAGACAAGGTTGAGCGGTGCATTGAACGGAGCAATCGCGATCACCATTCCCGCTGGAACCCAGTACTCAATGCCGAGCCTCCCCTCACCGGGAGGGGTCACCGACATCGGAACCGTCTTACCTTCGATCGACACCAGTGCTGCAGCCGTTAACGTGAACCCTTCGATTGCACGCCGCACCTCGATCGCGGACTCCGAGCGGGTCTTGCCGCCTTCGAACACCAGCGCGTCGGTAATCGCATCTGCACGTTTCTCGAGTTCAACGGCCACCCGCTCGAGCATCTCCTTGCGCCGCCACAGCGGTATCTTCGCAATCTCGCGAGCCGAAGCCGCGTACTTCGTGATCACGCTCTGCGCCATCTCGGCGGACACTGTCGAAACGGTGCCCTGCGGCGCCTGGAGCCACGGGTTCGACACCTCCAGCTCCCCACCATCCCCGGGAACCCAGTGACCATCGACCAGGTTGAGTATCTGCTGCATCACTCTTCACTCTCTTTCTTGGAAATCGCAGAACTATCTCTTTGCCTGTTAGGCCTTGTTTGAGCGGCTCCCGTATTGCCAGTTCCCGATCACCGCGTCATCGTTGATCTCACCTCCTTCGAGCACGCGAAGTGCGCGAAGTGCTAGATAGCCTTCGAGCACGATGTTGAGGTCCTCGAGGCTGCCCCCGAAGGATTCCTCGAGCTTCTTCATGCGCTTGTAGAGTGTCGGCCGTCCGATTCCCAACGTCTGTGCGGCCCTCGTTTTGTTCCCGAAGGATTCCACATACACCTCGAAGGTGTGCAGCAGGTTATCTGACTCTGGTGACCGCAGCAGCGGCTCCATAGAGCGGTAAACATATCCGCTAAGCCGTGGGTCACCTTTGAAGCTCACGAGCAGGCTCAGCAGTCGTACGTCATCGATCGTGTGCACAGATTTGTCGCAGTCGCACCACGCGGCGCACTCGGCGACACCGACAGTCTGCGTCCACTGCTGCCTCAAGTCAGAGAACCGACGCGCGCGCCGCCCGAGTGCGACGATGAGCCCCGTCGGTTCGGCTCGAGTATGGTATTCGACGAAAGCTTCGACGACATCTCTGATCTGCGCAATCGAAAGCTGGGAATCAATGAGAGCCCCGAGCCGGCCGGAACTGTCGCTGCCAACCAGCACCGATAGCTTTCTCGATTCGCAGAACTTGTGGAACATCCTCGCGACCGATCTGCGCTTGGCCTTGATTCCACGGGCTTCACGATTACTCGTACGTAGATCAAACACAACGGGCACGAGGTCTCGCAGATGCAGGTTAATGTTCAGCGAACTCAGCAAACTGCGCACTTCGTTCTCGCTTCCGGCCTCGCCGGAGATCAGCTGCGACAGCAACGAGTCTTCGGCCGAGCCCTTCGATGCCGCCATGTGTTCGGGCTCGATCAGCAGAAGTGAGAGTGCGCTCGTACCCCGATCGAGTGAGATTGCATCGATCAGTTCGTCGTGATCACCGGACGGCACGACCAGGCGACCGACGCTTCGTCCATCCACCTCGATGGGCGCCCACATCCATTTCGCGATTCCAGACGCCGGATCTTCGCTGGTGTGTCGCCACGATTTCTCAGACCAGTGGCTGACCGTATCGAGCGTGTCGCCGCTGCGAAGCTGATAGGCGATCAGCTGATGTGAGAGGCTCTCGAGGTACACACTCTTGTTGATCGTTCGCGCGACCTCACGAATCAGATCCTGCACCGACTTCTTGGCCTTTACGATCTCGAGGTAGATCGTGTCGAGCTCGGCACGAAGCTTGAAGGCACGCGCGCCGTGGTTGAGTACTAAGAGGTTCGCGCTCTGCGCAGCCTGCTCGGCGTCGAATGGCGCAGCGAACGCCACCACCGGAATGTCATCGAGCTGCTCTGCCAAACGTTCGGCCAATTCGCTCTGGCCTTCCTCCGCGACAACCCCGACGGCAGCAGCCCCAGAGAGCTGGAGCTCTTGGGACCACTTCACCAAGTACGAGTGATCAACGCCGTCAAGCAGCACAAACTCCTTTGGCCGAATTGCAGAGACCGACTTGACCTCGAGATCGCGAATAATTCGGACCCAACCGATGCGAACTGCCCGAGCGTCAGCTTCAGGAACCTTGCGCGTCTGCGCGCCAAATTCTGGCAGCTGAAGTACTGCGGCAAGGCTCGTGTCCATTTGAAGTTCCACGAGTACCGTCCTTTCCAAACGTGCCTGCGGGAGCACGAGAGCCAGGGTGATCCTGACCCTCTGCGCTATACCAACGCGATGGTCGTCGTAATCGCGAGCACGAGAAGCAGCGGGAAGTAGAACCTGAGGAAACCTCGCACGACGTTCATGAAGCTCATCTTCGTCACCTCGCTCAGCACGAAGATCATCATGCCAACCGGAGGGGTCAGCAAACCGATCATCAGGTTGATGACAACAACAATGCCGAAGTGTACGGGATCGATTCCGAATGCAACGGCCGCCGGGAGCAGCGTCGGAACCACCAAGATGATCGCGGACGTCGCCTCCAAGAACATGCCTACGAGCAGAAGGAGGAGATTCACGAGGATCATGAAGACGATCGGATTGCTCGTTATTGACTGCAACGCGCCCGACACCATCTGCGGCACCCCCTCGCGGGCAAGAATCCAGGAGAGCAGCCCAGCGGCGCCGATAATGAGCCCGATGTTCGCCGTGGTTCGTGCCGAATCCTTGAGCACCGTCAAGAATTTACTCCACCTCCACTCGCGGTACAGCACCGCAAGCAGCAGGATGTAGGCCGTGCCGACGGCGCCTGCCTCGGTCGGTGAGAAGAATCCACCAAAGATGCCACCGAGGATCACAATAGGAGCGCCGGCAACGGGAAGGGTGCGATAGGCGTAGCGCAGCACTGCCTTTAAGTCGAAGTTACCGTGCCGCAATTCGGGTCGCTTCCGCGCGTACAGGTAGACGTTCACGCATAAGAACGCCGCCATGAGCGTGCCAGGCACGATGCCGGCAAGGAAGACCGCACCAACCGAGACACCCGCAGTCGCCGCAAAGATAATAGAGGGGATGCTTGGCGGCATCACCCCGCCCAGGATAGAAGCAGCGCCGGTGAGTCCTACCGAGAACTTCGGATCGTAGCCGCGTTTGCGCATTGCAGGAACCTGCATCGCACCGAGCCCGGCCGCATCCGCGAGTGCGGATCCACTCATCCACGAGAATACAAACCCAGTCGCGACGTTGACGTATCCGAGCGCGCCGCGCACTGGCGCGAACGCCGCCTGCGCGAGATCGAATACTCGAGAGGTGATGCCGAAGGTATTCGCAGCGAAGCCGAGCATGACGAAGAAGGGAATCGCGAGCAGCGGGTAGCTATTCAGCCCCGCGACGAAACGTTGCGCGATCAGTTCTATCCCCATCCCTGGAGTCGCGATGATGTACACGATGCATGGGATGAGGATCGCCCATGCCACAGGGACGCGGAGAACGAGCAGCACGATCAGTGCCGCAAGAATAATGATCATTAGCATATGAAGAACTCCTACAGCGCCGAGGTAATGTGCTTCTGCGGTGCGAATAACGTCAAGAACTGCGTCAGAGCCATAACGAAGAATGCGCACATGATCACTGTGATGACGTACCGCTGGGGCAAGCCAGTGGCGGGCAGCGGCAGCTGTTTCGCCGCGATCCACCACTTCACCGCAGCGATACCTAGTACGGCCGGCACCACCATGTTCGAGAGTCGGGAGACGATCGTCGTAATCAGTTGAAACGTCCCTAGCTTGCCTTGCAGCAGCTGCGTGAGGTCGAGCATGAGAAGACTCTCATTGCTCACATGCACGATGCCGCCGATCAGCGTCAGGAAGATGAAGACGTAGGTCGATATCTCGATGCTCCAGGGCAATCCCGCGCTGAAGACGGTCCTCATGACGACCTGTAGAATAATGATCGCCATCAGGGCGAAGACCGCTATGCCCGCGAACGAGTCGAAGACCCTGCCGCCCCAGTCATTGACCTTCAGCATCCCTTTCATTTGGCGCCTTCTTCCACTACGACCGATCCGGTCCATCCGTATACCTCGCGGGCGCGTGATTCAGAGAGCAGTCCCTCCCGCACGTCTGCGGCGATAGCCTCGGGTGCGCGCCTCTCGGGATCGCCGTAACCGCCGGCCCCTGCGAGATCCCATTGCATCGTGTCCCCGCGCCGAAGGGTGACGGAGCCCTTCGAGTGAACGATCTGCTCTGAGTCGGTGCCAGGATTAACGCGGGTGCTGCCCTTGCTCCCTTCCAGACCACCGAGAATGCCGGGCGGGCCGAAGACCTGCCGATCACCGAGATTCGAAACGTGAACCTGATCCTCCAGCATGAGAATGCGCTTACGCACTCCGTGGCCACCTCGATACTGACCGGCTCCCGCAGAGTCAGGGATGAAGCTCAGTTCCTCTATAAGCATGACCATCGCCTGCTCGGTGACCTCGATCGGAATGGAGTCGACGTTGAAGGAGTTCGACATCGCTTCGAGTCCATCAGAACTCGAGCGTCCGCCGAAACCGCCGACGATCACGTCGTAGTGCACGTATTTCTCTTTCGTGCCGGTCGAGCCGTCGCGGGAGAGCACCGGGTTTGCCCAGTGCGAGCCCGCGCCCATACCACCGGTCGGCACTATCTCGGCCATGGCCTGGAACACGACGTCCACCACGCGCTGCTGCATGACACCACGCGCACCACCACCGGCGGGTGGCGCAGCATTCATGATGCTCCCGTGAGGAGCCTTGATCGTAATCGGCTTGATTGATCCTTCGTTCTGCGGCAACAGAGCGCTGTCGGTCGAGGCTTTCACGACGAAGTAGCAGTAGGAGTTCACGTAGTTCGCAATGCCATTGATTCCCGACGCGGTCTGAGGGCTCGAGCCCTCAAAGTCCATCGTGAGGTACCCGTTCTCAAGGGTGATCGCGAGTTCGATGCGCAGTGGCTCGGTGCCGGGTCCGTAGTCGTCGAAGAAGTCGACGGCGTGGCCGCTGCGGGTGCCGAGTTTCAGCAGCGTCTGTCGCATCTCCTTTTCTGACTCGACCAGAATCCGGTCGCAGGCTTCCGTGTACGCTTCTGGCCCGAAGTTGTCGACGAGGGTTATGACCCGTTCTGCAACCGATTCGTTGCAGTGCATCATTGCCTGCAGGTCGCCGACCAACTTACGAGGAACACGCACATTCGCCTCAAGCGTTCGGAAAAGCTCGGGCGAAGGCTTCCCTTCGTCCCAGAATCGTGTCGGGAGAAAACGGATACCCTCTTGGTAATGGTCCTTGATCCCCTCCACCGCTTGGGAGCCGGGCACCGCACCGCCTACGTCGATCATATGAGCACAGCTCACCGCGAAGCCGATAATCTCCTCTTCACGGAAAATAGGCGAGATCAGGAAAAAGTCGCACAGGTGGCCGGAACCCATGTACAGATCGTTGACGACGAAGCCGTCGCCAGGCTTCATGTCGCTGCGATCGTAGTAGGCAAGCACGTGACGCACGGCCGAAGGCATCGCACCAAGATGGGCCGGGCTGAAGTCACCCTGTACGATCATGCGCGCTTCGCCGTCGAAGAGGCCGACAGAGAAGTCACGAGCCTCACGCAGTGCCTCAGAAAAGGCGGTGCGCATTAAAGTGCGACCACCATCCGACACCGCAGCGATCAGCGTCTTCCACATTGTTCCAAATTGCAAAGGATCCATGATCCACCTCACTTCACTAGGTCTTGTGCGGCGACCGAAGGCTGCGTGGAACCGCTGCGTTCCTGAGCCCCGATCTTGATTTGGATAAGATTTCCCGGAAGTAGCGTCGCGGTGTCTCCATCCAGCAAGACGCAGGTCGCCTCGTTGTCGATAATCACGGCCGGTCCGTGCACGGCCTCGCCAGGGGTCAGATTGCGCCGGTCAATCACCGGGCTGTCGATCCAGCCGAACTCGGGCCCCGCGTACACGGGTTTGCGGCGCGTTGAGAAGTTTCGCGTGGAATCGAGCTGGACACGATCTTGCTTCAGTGCCGAGAGCCGCTCGGGCCACACCATTGAGGTCGAGACGCGGATCTTTGTAACTACGATGTCCGAGTTCTCGAGCACTTGCCCGAAGAGTCGACGGTACTCATCTTCGAACCGGGTGAAGACATCCTTCACCCGCTCGTCCAATAGGTCGGGTTGTCCAAGCAGGATCTCGATTGAATGTCCCTGGCCCTCGTAGTGCGCAGACACGAACACTTCAGTGAGCACCGCGGAACTGATCGACTTTGTCTTTCGCCCAGCAGCTCGGCAGCTCTCGTGCAGTTCACGCAGCAGCCCCTTCGGATCGAAATCTTTCGATAGCGTGCGGAACGAGGCATCGATGTGCTCCCACCGGGGCGGTGCGTCCACAAGCCCGACCGCAGACCCGATACCCGTCATCGGCGGCACCAGGACTTCCTCGATGCCGAGGTGACGCGCTATACGGGTCGCGTGCAGTGGCCCAGCGCCGCCCGTGGCGACGAGCGTGTGCGAGCGCACATCCACACCCTGATCGACCGATACGGCGCGCACCGCATGCACCATATTCTGAATTGCACCTTCCGCGATGCCCCAGGCCGCGGCCTCAACATCGATACCCAGCGGTTCGGCGATCTGCTGCTGAATCGCGTCCCTCGCCCCGCGCTCGTCAAGCGACATGCGCCCCCCGAGGAAGTTCTCGGAGTCGAGATGGCCCATGACGAGCGCCGCGTCCGTTACCGTCGGGCGCGTGCCGCCACGACCATAGGCGACGGGTCCCGGCTCGGATCCGGCGCTCTCGGGGCCGACCTGGATCGTACCCAGGTAGACCTGCGCAATACTGCCACCGCCAGCGCCGACCTCAGCCAGGTCAACGCTGGGGATCGCGACGGGAAGCCCCGTGCCGGGCCGCATCTCCCGAAGGTCCACTTCCAAGATGTCAGTGAGCGGAAGCACCCCATCGCGAGTCAGGCTCGCTTTCGCCGTGGTGCCGCCCATGTCGAAGGCCAGAACGCCGCTGCGGTCGTGCATTTTCGCTATCTGTGACGCGAAATGCACCCCCGCGGCAGGGCCCGACTCCATCGCGTGCACCGGAATCCGCGCGATGTCGGCCGGCCATGCCACCCCGCCGTTCGCTTTCATGATGAGCAGTTGGCCGCCGAAGCCGCGCTGTTTCAAGTCATTCTGCAACTTCTCGACATACGTGACGAAGTTGGGGCGCACATACGCATTGACGACGGTCGTGATGAAGCGCACGTACTCGCGCATCTCCGGCGTCACCTCATGCGAAAGCGAAAGCGGTAGATCGGGATTGATTTCCCGAGCGATCTCGGCAATTCGCAACTCGTGCTCGGGGAATCGGTAGGAGTGCAGGAGTGCGATCGCTAGTGAATCCACGCCGTCGTCGCAGAGATCCTGGATCGACTCCGCAACCGCTTTCTCGTCCAGCGGCACATGGATCGTACCGTCGGCTCGCAGCCGTTCAGGGACGCCCTTGGTGTGCCGTCGCGTCACTAGCGGCGAATGCCTCTGCAAGTGCACGACATCGAAGGGATTGTGGCGGTACTGACGCCCCATTTGCACGATGTCTTCGAATCCGCGGGTGGTGATCAGGCCAACAGTTGCGCCCTTCTGCTCGATTACCGTATTGGGTGCGATCGTCGTGCCGTGAATGAGCCACTCGATGTCTTCCAACCGCTTACCGTAATTGTTCAACAGTTCGTCGAGTCCGTGGAGAATTCCCTCGGAGGGATCTTGCGGCGTGCTGAGCACCTTCCACGCTCCAACTTCGAGCATCGCGCCGCTTGCGGGCGATCCGGAGAAGAGAATGAAGTCGGTGAAGGTGCCACCAACGTCGATCCCGACTACAAGAGACATACAGAATTACCTTTCGAACAGTGACCGGAGACGCACGGTCGTTCCGACGTGCACGTGGCCCACCTTGGGGCGGACGCTGAACCGCCCCAAGGTGTCATCGCAAAAGCGAAGGATGGTGTTTGTGTGGAATACGCCTATGCGGCGTCACGGATCTGCTGAAATACCTGAGCAGACTCATCGGACATCAGGCCGGGAAGCTCGTCAAAGACCTTCGATCGGAATGCTTCGATATCCACATCGTCAACGACCTGGATATCGCTGCCCGCTCGCCACTCCTCTAGGATGGCGTTCTCGTCGTCGCTGATGCACTTGCGAACCTGCTCACCAGCATCGACCACGATCTCGCCCAACTGGGTTCGTTGATCCTCAGTGAGCGACTGCCAAATGTCCTCGTTGATGCTGGGCATCATGGCACCGACGCCGTGACCGGTCAGGCTAATGTAGTCCTGAACTTCCCAGAATCCATCGGACTTGATGGTGCTGATCGGATTCTCCTGTGCGTCAATCACTCCCTGCTGCAGGCCCGTGTACACCTCAGCGAAGGGGAATGGAACTGCAGCGTTCGCGCCCATCGCCTGCGCGTTCTGCATGTAGTTTTCAGCATCAGGGAAACGGATCTTCAACCCGTTTAGATCCTCAGGAGCACGAACCGGCTTGTTGGCCGTAACCTGGCGGGTGCCAAAGTACCACGTATCCAGAATGCGGAATCCCGAATCGACGAGCGGGTCGAAGAGCTCCTTCCCGATCTCGCCGTGCGTGACCTCGAGCATGTGATCCACATCGTCGAACACATACGCCGACTCAAGCACACCGACCGGTTCGTTCCAACGCATAGCGTTGAACGGGCCGACGATGTTCATCGCGAGGCTGCCTCCGACGACCTGCTCCTGTCGATCAAATTCGCTGCCAAGCTGGTTCGAGGGGAACACCTCGACGGTCAGCCCATCGATCTCCTCATCGACCCGCTTCTTGATTACATCAGCGCCACAGGTGTTCATTGGGTGATCAGGAGCATAGCTCGTCGCTATGCCGAGCGTTGTCACGCCACCTTCGGAGGCATTTCCTGCATCGCCAGAGCCGCTCCCACTGCACGCGGAGAGCCCGGCTCCAACCAGCAGAAGGCCCATAATCACTGCAACTGACTTCTTTGTCTGATTGCTGATCATTGTTTACCAGTCTTTCTCTTTCTCGTGATGACCTGCAATATGGAGCCTATGCAGCAGTGAGTAGTCGTCGGAATGATCAGGCTGTAAGGTTCTACAGGCATTTCTTTACACTTGCATTTCGACCCACACCTTGGACGCTGAAGTGAACACTATGCGTTTCTCTCATGCGCGCGGCGTGAGTGTCACGGCACTCGCGAGGCCCCGACCCATTCGTCGGCGGATACTCTCCGCAACTCGGCTCAAGCTGAAAAGGGTCGAGATGAACGACCTAAAACGCAATGAATCTGGGTGAGTATTTGGGTTTTTGAGCAGCATCCGTATTTGAGTTGGGCAGCTTCCTGCTCAGCGCGTTATTGCTTGTTCAGCAATGGTTGATATTCCTGCAGGACAGCGTCATGCAACGCTCTTTCTGCGTGGATGGTTCAGCCACAATGGACTTCCCACCAGCTCTCTGTCTGAGTATGTAGATCATTAAGATTCCGGCAGGGGATGGCCTGAGATCTCATCTCAGCACACCGAATGTCGAATGTGGATCGCGTACGGCTTAAGAACTCAACGGCCATACTTTATGGCACGGAGCGACCTTACCACCGATACCTTGCGCTTGGACCGACGAGAGGTCCTCGATCAGTTCATCGACATGCAGCAGCGTCTTCCCTATGCTCTCGATCTGGCGATCAGTGAACTTCCCGAGGAAATGCTAAGACTATTTGTCGAGTTCACGTCGCGCGACTTCTTCAATGCCCCTGGCATCCAATTTGTAATGCTCATACAGATGTGTCGGAGGAGCGATCAAACTGTAAGTGTCGAGTATTCCGTGCCTCACCAAACGCGAGCCCGTTGGATGCTCAGCGAGTACCTCTGCGACCGCTCCCCCAAGCCCACCGAGAACATTGTGCTCTTCGACAGTCAACACGATCGAAGTGCGTTTGGAGATCTCCTTAACGAGAGCTTCGTCGAGAGGCTTCACTGTTGGCATATCGATGACGCCGACGGAATAGCCTGCCTCGGTGAGACGTCGTGCGGCGTCAAGAGCCGGAGCGACCGTGATTCCACAGGCAATGATCGTGAGATCGGAACCGCTCGAGTGTTCGATTCCTCGTCCGAACTCGAACGTGACGTCATCGTCGTAGATCTGCGGTTCACGACCCCGCCCGATACGGAAGTAGATCGGCTCAGGGTAATCTACTGAAGCGCGAATTGCGGCCTGAAGCTGTGGCCCATCTGCCGGCGAAACAACCGTCAACCCTGCTATCGCCCGCATAGTAGCGATGTCCTCAGTGGCATGGTGACTCGTTCCATAGAATCCGAGCGAAATGCCGGTGTGGTGCCCAATCAACCGCACGGGTAACTTCGTGTACCCGATATCCATTCGGATTTGCTCGCAACACAACAGACCAAGGAATGAAGCAAACGTGGCGACGTACGGTTTCAAACCGCTCGTTGCCATGCCAGCCGCGGCTGACACCATATGTTGTTCCGAGATCCCGAATTGCACGAAACGGTCAGGGTACGCGTCATGAAATAGGGACAGCCCATTCGAGTACTGCAGATCGGCAGTGCCGGCAACGACTGGTTCCCCCGCTTCGACGAGATCAATCAAGCCTTGCGATAAATAGTTGAGCCCAGGGTTCACCCTGTTCAGTGCGCGATATTGCCACGAACCCTCTGAGAGCTGAGTCATCGTGGAACATCTCCCCTCGTGATCTCCTGAATCGCTTTCTCCGCATCGTGTGGGGTGAGGTATCCAAGGTGCCAACCGGGTTCCTGCTCCATATACTCCACGCCTTTTCCCTTCTGGGTATCCGCGATGATGCATGTCGGTATTCCATCTCGCTCTCGGTCTTTCGACGCGAGAAGGGTCTGCCGAACAGCATCGACGTCATGGCCATCGACCGCTTCGACTCGCCATCCGAAGGCTCGCCATTTGTCTGCGAGTGGCTCGATCGTGATGATGTCATCCACCTTTCCGTCAAGCTGATACCCGTTGCGGTCGACGATTGCGATCACACGGTCGAGGCAGTGATGTGAAGCGGACAGCGCGGCCTCCCAGACTTGCCCCTCCTGCATTTCACCGTCCCCCATCAGGACGAACACGTTGAAGTCCCGACCTGTCATTCGACCTGCCAGGGCCATGCCGACACCGTTCGAAAGAGCGTGACCAATTGAGCCGGAACTAAAGTCGATGCCCGAGATCTTAGTCATGTCGGGATGATCGCCAAACGCGCTCCCGAGGTGTGCATAATCATCCAGGTCGCTCATGGGATAGAAACCGAGATCCGCAAGAACCGGATACAGTCCCACTGCAGCATGACCTTTGCCCATAGTGAATCGGTCTCGATCTGGATGGTTGGGATTCTCTGGATCGATATTCATGACCGAGTAATAGAGTGCAGAAAAGATCTCCGCAGCAGAGAAGACCGAGCTGTAATGACCAACCTTTGCGATCTCAATAAGACGAATCGTTTCCGTCCTGATGAACTGTGCTCGATCGCGCAGGAATGCTGCATCAACATCTCGTTTATCGAGGAACCGGCTCATCGGGCTCGGCAATTGAATCATCGCTACCTTCCATTCGGGTTCCTGCGGTCACGCCAACGGACTCCGCGCGGGGAACGCTCGTACCACGATCCCTTGCATTTGATGTTATTCCTGAATAATAACACTGTTGTCCAAAAATCAGGAATTTATCAAAGCACTAATGGATCTAGCGATGCAGTGCGACAGTCATCTCCGTCGCGGCAGCGCGGAGCGCGCCAACGATCGCGTGCGTCGACTCGAGAATGGCGTCTCGCAAGCCAGCGACAGAGAGAGACCCTCGTAGAGCACCCGTTTGATCGAAGAACGGCATCCCAACCGCTGCGACTCCGAGCGTCACGTCCTGATCTGAGATGCTGTAGCCGTCGTGGCGGGTTGCAAGAATCGCTTGCTTGAGGTCAGGCGAGTTTGTGGGAGTATGCGGGGTCAATGCAGAAAATTCTCCGAGCGATAAGACATATTCTTCATAGACCTGGTCATAGGCGAGGTGGATGAGTGTCGCAGCACTCGCGTGGTTAGGAAGCACCATGCCCGGACGCAGCACCGGAAGGCCGATTTTGTCGCCCTGTCGCCAATCCAAACAGATGGTGCGCTGGTCCCGGAGCTGGCACAGGTAAACGGTGTGTCCGGTGAGCCGCTTCAGGTCATCAAGGATAGGCTGCGCCTTGCGAACCTCAACAATTCCCACCTTTGCTCGCTCCCCGAGATAGAGAAGACGCGCCCCCAAATGGACTCTGCCGAGGGGATCGAGCCATACCATGCGTAACGACTCGAGCGACTCGATGATTCGGTACGTCGAAGAACGCGGGATGTCTTGATTCTCACTGATTTCCGCGATCGTTTGAGAACCGTCTATCGCAATCGTGTTGAGTATCCGAGTCGCGTTCGCAACGACGCGGTTCAACGTGCGTTCACTCACCTCACTCACCTTCTTCTGTCAGTACCGGCCACGGGCCAGGCCAACCCAGGCGTTCCGACGCCGCGACGGCAGCGGCACGGACCTCTGACTCGATGCTTGTCACATGAGGCATAAGCGCGTCACGGCGACCACTCACGGAAATCGATGCGATCACATGCCCAAGGTGGTTAAAGACCGGGGCCCCGCACGCAGCTATGCCCGGAGTCACGTCACCATCGGACCACACAACCCCGCTCGTTCGCGCTAGTTCAATCCTCCGCGAAAGGTGTTCACTTTGAGAAGCGTTCAGTCTGAACGACGCAATGATCGGCCCACTGACGCTCGCCGGCATAAATGCCAGGAGTGCGAGTGGAGCAGCCCCTACGCTAAGCGGCAGCGAATCCCCCAATTTCATAGCAAGAGAAAGCACTTCATAGCCCTCAAGCCGCTCGATGCAGACACCCGAGCGATCGGAACGAACGACGAGATACGTAGTCTCACGCGTAGCTTGATGCAATTGTTCGAGAGCACCCCGCACGGTCTCTCTCACGTCAAGATGGGTCTCAGCCGCCGAGGCGAGCCGAATGAAGCCCACACCGAGCCGATACCGACCCCGCTTGTCCCCTCTCTCGATCCACTGCAAATCGACCAAACTCGGAAGCACTCGGTACACCGCATTCATCGATTCCGAAGTGGCCGACGCAATCTCTTTGACAGTCAACTCTCCGCCGCCCTCGAGCGCGGTGAGTATCCGGTCTGCTTTCGTCAGAACGGCGAGTCCGCCCAGGTCATCCGATTCCTCTTCGTCCGTTGCATAATCGGCACTCACCACGATAACCTCCTGAACGTTCTTTCCCCTGCACTTAGGGGCGAAAGCCTGCTGCGACCGCTTCACAGCGGCAGTGATGGATTCGCTTCATGAGTATTGCCAATCGACTGGAGTCGCGTGGCGGTCAACGTGATCTCCGAGACGGTCGTTCGATTCGGAAGCGTCACGGCCGCCAACACTGACTCGGCAACGTCTTCGGGTTGAATAAACAATTGCCGAAGCTCCTGCGTCGGAGGCACCGGGCGTTTATCAAGGATCTCAGTATTGACCGCGCCCGGCAACACCGAGGTTACTCGCACGCCATGCGAGTGCTCATCCCTGCTCGCACCTCGCGCCAAACCGATTAGCGCTGCTTTCGTGGCCTGATAGGCAGGCCCAGAGTGGTCCGGCCACAGGGCTGCCACACTCGAAATCAGCACGGCGTCTCCGGCCTTGGCCCTGAGGTGCGGCAACACGGCTCGAAAGACGTAGAACACACCGCTGAGATTCACCTTCACAAGATCATCGAAGGTTGCATGAGTCAGGTCCTCGAATTGGCGCTCCGTGACGTTTGTTCCCGCTGCGAGGACCACCGTATCGATGGCTTCCGTCTTGCCGATTGAGGCAATCAGTTCATCTACCGCGCCAGAATCGGTCACGTCGATGGCGCACGGGACGTACATGCCGCTCTCGAGCCATTCCCCGCCTACTTCCTCCAACATGGAGGCTCGCCGGGCGACGCCGTAGACTTTGGCTCCCCCCTGGAGGAAGCGGCGAACCGTAGCAGCTCCGATTCCACTACTTGCCCCTGTCACGAGAGCGACTCGCCCCCGCATATCCCCAAGCATGCGCTCAGTTACATTTTGCTCCACTTCTCGTTTCCTTCCATCCCTCGGGTGACACAGTTTTCACAATTAATGGACAAGATAACTATAAAACGCAATTTTTCTGTAGGATAACTGCTCAGCGACGGAAACGCAGCACTTCGAGCGATTCCGGCGTACACACCGATACGACGAAGGATGGAACCTTGCGGGCAGTTATCACCGATACGGGCGGCGGACTCGTTCAGATTGATATGCCACTTCCTCGCTGTCCCGAGAATGGAATCCGGCTCCGAGTCGCATTCGTGGGCATTTGCGGAAGCGACCTGCACTATGCAGCATCAGGCAAGAACGGACGTTACGTCGTTACGGGACCGATGGTGCTCGGCCACGAGCTTGTTGGCGTCGTTGATGAAATCGGATCTCAAGCTCATACTGATTGCGTAGTGGGCGACCGCGTTGCCGTGCATCCGGCGTGGCCATGTCCTGCTCCAGGCGACGTCGCGCCACGACGGCCCTATCACCTCGACAGCTCGGGAACGTATCTTGGGAGCGCATCTACCACCCCCCACACGGATGGCGGACTCGCAGAATACCTCATTGTCGAGGCAGACCAGCTTCGAAAGCTCCCTGAACACCTGCCGTTGTCGCGTGCGGTTCTCGCCGAACCACTTGCCGTCGCCTTGCACGGAGTAAACCGGGCCGGCGAAGCCGTCGAAAACGCCCACGCGCTCGTCATCGGAGCAGGCCCGATTGGAATTCTCACCGTCGCAGCGCTCCAGCTCAGAGGCGCTGCGAAAGTCGACATATCTGACCTCCACGATTCCCCACTCGAGCTCGCAGCTCGCATTGGTGCGCACGACACGTACAACGTTTCGCAGGCCGAAGTTCCAGCGAACGAGTCCTACGACATTGTCATCGAGGCGTCAGGCTCGACTGCCGGTCTCACGGTGGCCCTTCGATCAGTCCGACGCGGCGGCACGGTCGTCCAGTTGGGAATTTTACCGTCCGGAAAACTTCCTATCGAAGCATCCATGATTGTGGCGAAAGAGATCACGTTTGCGGGGTCTCAGCGATTTCTTGGTGAACTCGACGAGGCGCTCGAACTCCTCACTCACCACCCAGACTTAGCAGCCGTCATTTCGCACACCATTCCCTTAGAAGAGTCACAACGAGCCTTCGAGTTGGCCGCAGACTCATCAGCTTCGTCCAAAGTCGTCATTAGCATCAAGGAGTAACGCGTGTTCTCTATGAATCAATCCACAGGACCATCGATACTGTCTGGT
>JBEBUJ010000046.1:0-19572 GCA_040393365.1 Leucobacter denitrificans | reverse complement strand
AGGTCGGTGCCGAGCAACCCAGTACCGAGTAGGTCGGTGCCGAGTAGGCCGGTGCCGGGCACATCTGTGCCGAGTAGGCCGGTCCCGAGCAGCCCAGTGGACACATCAGCGATGACCGTTGCGTCGGCATCGACAAGGGCACCGCCAGAGTTGCCCCCGAGCACCGCATCAAGATCTGCACCCAGATTTACATCTGCGTCGAGGGCGAGATCGACTCCCTGATCGATTGGCGTCGTCGGCGACTCCGCTGGAGTCTCGACGACAGGTTCGCTGTTGCCGAGTGCAACATCGACGTTGACGTTGATGTCAGCGGTCACGGGCGCCGGAGCCGGTGTCGGAACCGGTGTCGGAGCCTGTGCTGGCTCGGGCGCAGGCGTAGGAGTCGGGGCAGGCGTGCCCGATCCACCGAGAATTGTGATCGAGGTATCTCCGAGGCTCACCGTCGCATCGAGCGGGAGCTCGATCGGAACTTCGAGGATGGTGCCTGAGAGGCCAGAAAGCAGCCCGCTATCGGCCTCGACTTCTACCGCGTTTGCGGCAGTTGAGCCGAAGAACGTAACGCCCCCGGCTATGGCGACGCCCCAGAGGGCTCGCTTGACGAACGTATGCATGATTGTTTCTCCTAAAGAGTGCCTTGAAATATGTAATGCGCCGAAGCGCTCCATTGCCGCGGCGAAGCACGGCTCAAGGCAGGTCAGTCAGGAGAAATGTCGGTGTCAAACAGTGGTGGCGCGGGCACGCGGGTGCTTTGCGCGCCAACAGTGCCGCCACGAGCGTCAAGGATAGGCGAGTTGTCGCCCGCCAAGCAGGCGAATGCACCACTAGTGCCTGAGCCGGACCCTGCGGAGGAAGAACTCGACGCGGGGGAGCCGGGCGGTGACGCGGGAGGAGTGCCCGGTGCGCTGTCAGAGCTCAGGGGCGCGTCACTCAGCACGAGTGCTGAAGGTGAATTCGAGACTGCTGCGTACAGCACGTAGCCAGCTGTGCCCACGGAGGTTAGTACACTCGATTTCGTCGTGCTCGCAAGAACCGAGCGCTCAGACGCCGAGTCGGCGGACGCGAGTGAATCAAGGGGCTCAATCACTCCCAGAATCGGCTCTAGAGGAGTATCGCTGCCAGACCCAGCGTCAGGAGTTATGACCTTCGGGAGCTCGTCGAGCAGTTCAACAACAGGATCGGTGACCGTGCCAACTGGGGTGCTCGTAAGGTTCTCGAGCACAGGGGTCACTGTGTTGTTCACGACTCCCGTGACCCCGTCGAGCGTGTCGGTGACGACGCTTCCGACTGAGGGCCCTACGACCGGAACGTGAGTTACCGCATCCGCTACCGGGGTGACGGTCTGCGTGACGACATTGACGGTGTCATTCACCGCAGCCGGGAGCACCTGATCGACCGGAACGACCGCGGTCACCGGCGCAACCACAGTGCTCACGGTCTTGTCGACGGCCTTGGTCGTATCCGAAATGACTTCGGTGAGATCTCCGAGTAGACCAGCGGGGCGCTCAGCAGCGTGCGCGTGGGTCGCGCTGAGGAACAGACTCAGCGTGAACCAGAGGGCGGTGATGCCCACGCCTGCGAGCACAACAAGGAGTGCTCGGCGCGTGAAGCTTAAGATGCTCACCTCGCAACTCACCTCCCCGTAGTCGTTCGCAAGAGCGACAGGTGCAATTGACCGGGAGTCTACGCGCGAAACAGTGGAATGTCTATCAATTACGCAAGAGGGTGAGGAACCATGCCGCTGCCCTCGCCGCGTTCGGCGTCGAACAACTCATCCTCTTCGGGGCGTGGATCGCGACCGTTTGCAATCGCAAAGCCGAGCGCGATGAACGCGAGCGTGAACGAGACGATGCCGAACGGGTTGCACAGTGCGATCGACATCTCGGTCGAAAACGCCGACCCTGCAGCGAGGCTCACGATCGATACGAGATCGCCGGAGGCCCGATCCGGCACCGTGAACCCGAACCCAATCGCGCACACCCAGGAGAGCACGAGCGCAACCCACACTGCGCGACCGGTGTGACGGCCTCGACGCCTGGTGATGGTCATGCGGTGGCCGATCCACCACGAAAGCACCGCGTAGGTGAGGCCGATCGCGGGAACGTACCACCAGGTGAGGTCACCGCCGATGCCAAAGAACCATCGACCGAGTGACATCCAAGCTGCCAGAATGACGCCGATCAGGGTCACTACGAGGCTTTTCACGGCTGTGCTCCTAACAACGCGATTCTTGCCATTCGACGCAACTGTACCAAGGCTGGGCGGGGAGAATGCGGGGAGAACGCCGAGGGAAAGTTCGGGCACTGGCGAAGATTGAGCGGGGCCTAGCTGGCAGTCGAAATATGACGCGTTTCGATTCGCATTTGATGCGGTGTGGTGGTACGCTCTAACGGTTGTCACGGCAGTGTGACCGCGCCCCGATAGCTCAGTGGTAGAGCACTTCCATGGTAAGGAAGGGGTCGCCAGTTCAATCCTGGCTCGGGGCTCTGACTCTCTGGGTTCATCGAGCCACCTTGTGGCTGAGTAGCTCAGCTGGTTAGAGCGCACGACTCATAATCGTGAGGTCGCGGGATCGAGCCCCGCCTCAGCTACAGAGAGTCAGCAGAAAAACCCCCCGATCAGGCGGGGTTTTTTTGTTTCTTGAGGCGCGTCAGTCCCGTGCGTCGCCCATTCGTACGCCCGGGATCACGCTGAGCGCAAGCACCGCTAAGGCGACAAGGAAGACTGCCGGGAACCCAGAGCCGGCTATTTGGAAAGAGAGGGCCGCGAGCCCGGCTACCGCGACGGCCACCGCGGATCCGGTGGAATCGGCGACTGACAACGCTGAGGAGTTGAAGCCCTCGTTCGTCGGGGTCGAGTAGGCGAGGGTCAGTACCGTCAGTCGTGGGTAGACAAGTCCCATCCCGCCCCCAGCGATGCCCCACCCAATCACCACGAGCCAGGGCCAGTGATTCGAGACGGCCACGAAGAGGAGCGTGAGGGTGCCCGCGAGGAGGAGCGAGACGCTAATCGCGACGATCATGGTACTGCCGAGTCGGTCACCGTATTTGCCCTGGACAATGGAGGCTAGTGACCAGGAAAGTGCGGCCGTAGTGAGCGCGAGCCCCGCGACGACCGGACTGAATGCGAAGTTCTCCATAAGAAGTTTGGGCACGAATGCTTCGGCGGCGAGAAAGGCTCCCGCGACGAGACCGCGCATGAGGATCACGCTCGGTAGGCCGGCGCGTGCGCTGAGGGTTCCCGAGGGGAGGAGGGGTCGTATTGCAACGCCGATGATCGCAATGCACATGAGGGCGATCGGCCAGCCGACAGTGCGCGGCGCCTCCGCCGCAAAGCCAGTTCCTACGGCAGCCCCTGCCACGACAATCGCGAGGAGTAGTCGTAGTACGACCGTGCGCATACGGCGAGCACCGGGCGCATTCGGATCACCCTCACCGTCAGAGGTCTCCAGAGAGATCCCCCGTAATTGCATGATGACGAGGAGGGCCGCGAGCGCAGTGAGCATTGCTACGCCGAGGAACACCCACCGCCAGTGCAGGAACTGCGCGACCGCCCCAGCGAGGGCCGGGCCAACCATAGATGGCACCACCCAAGCGGCCGCGAATGCGGCGAAGATCTTGCCGTGTAGTGCACGGGGATACACCCGCGCGATAACGACGTAGAGCGACACAATCTGCCCGCCCACTCCGAGCCCCTGGATTAGGCGACCAGCGATGAACGTGTACATGTCGGACGCTGCGCCCGAGACTACGAGGCCGATCATGAAGAGTGTTACTGCAGCGTAAAGCGGGCCCCTCGGGCCGGTGCGGTCGCTCCACACCCCCGCAGCAACCATTCCAATTACCCCGGTCGCGAGCGTGCCGGAGAAGGCGACCGCGAAGAGGGCGTCCCCGTCGAGATCCATGCTGACGATGGGCATCACTGTGGTCACTGCCATCGCCTCAATGGCGGCGAGGAAGATGAGAGCCACGGAGCCGACCGTGATACCCAACCGTGCGCGATCCCAAATCGTCGCCGCGGGAGTAACGCTTACTTGGATGGGCAATGTTCCACCTTGAAACTTGATCTCGACCAGCTCGCTCGCGACGGCCTCCTGTGAGAGGGGTCATCGCCGAGTGTGTCTCCTGGCAAAACTATGATCAGCATACTCTCTGCGGGTGCTTCTTCGGCATAAACCGCCAGCGCGAGTGCGCGTGCCTCCTCAGTGGTGAATGTGGCCCGCCTGAGCTCCTGAGAGCCACGAAGAAACCCCCGGAGCTGCTAAGGGTTTTTCCGTTCACAAATCATGAGTGGCGCTTCCCCGGGTTGGGGCGTAGTATCTTCTATACTGAACAAATCTGTTCAGTGATGTGAGCGATGACGTTCAGCTAAGTCAAAGGCCTGTGAGCAGTGTTGCAGCATTTCAGTACCGGGATCCCCACGCAAATGGACGACGTTCCCGAGCACCTCGGAGCTCGCGTATCTGAGCTCCGGAAAGCGCGTGGACTCAGCCTTCGCGCTCTCGCAAATGCCGCCGGTGTCAGTTCCAGCTTCCTCAGCCAACTCGAGAACGGACACACGAACGCGAGTGTGTCGTCGCTCCGCAAGGTTGCTGCAGCACTCCATCTCTCGCCAGCACAATTGCTCGATTCAAGCGAGGCGCACACCGCGGGAGTGCTTCGCGCGCGTGACCGGCCGACGCTTCCACTTGATGGCGGTGAGAAGTTCGTGCTCTCGTTGCCTCCACTCCACAATCTTGAGGTATACGCCGGTGTGTTCGCGCCGGGTGCGAGCACAGGTGAAAGCCCGTACGCGCATGGCAGTTCGCAAGAGATCTTCGTCGTCACGCAGGGCAGTATCATGCTTGAGCTCGGCGAGGTGACGTACACCTTACATAAGGGCGATTCCATTGAGCATCTGAGCAGTGTGCCGCACCGCGCATTCAATCCGTTCGATGACACTGCTGAGGTGATGTGGATTAATAGTCCACCCGCCCTATAGACGATTACTGACGATCCACCCGCTCACAACCCGTACACACCCTCGTTAGAAGGAACGAACATGATTAATGGCAACGTGTCTCACTGGTGGGAACAAATAGGCGTGCCTGCCCCTCGCCCCGAACTTCCCGGCAATATCACCGCAGATGTGGCCATCGTCGGAGCCGGATACACCGGCCTGTGGACCGCATACTATTTGAAACAGGCGAAGCCTGAACTGCGCGTGGTCATCATTGAACAGCGGCACGTCGGGTATGGCGCGTCGGGACGCAACGGTGGGTGGCTGACGAACTCAGTCACCGGTGGTCGCGAACAGTATGTGAAGTCTCACGGCCGCGACGCTGCGGAGCGCTTCCAGCGCAATATGAACGAGACCGTCGATGAGGTTATTCGCGTTGCGGATGCCGAGGGCATCGACGCAGACATCAAGAAGGGTGGCGAGTTCAACGTCGCATATACCCCCGCGCAGGAAGCTCGTATACGGGCCTTCGCGGCGGACGAGCAGACGTGGAAGTACACCGATCTCGAGCTGCTTGAGAAGGATGCGGCTCAGGCCAAAATCAACGTCGCTCACACGCACGCCGCTGTGTGGCATCCACACGCCGCCCGCGTGCAGCCCGCGAAACTTGCTCGAGGTCTCGCCGAGGCAGTTGAACGACTCGGCGTCGAGATTTATGAGCAGACGCGCGTCGTTGAGATCGAGCCGCGCAGGCTTCGCACCACCCACGGCACCGTGTCAGCCGACTACGTCGTGCGTGCAACGGAAGGCTTCACCGCGAACCTCAAGGGCCTGCATCGACTTTGGCTGCCGATGAACTCGTCGATCATCGCAACAGAGCCTCTCGACGCCTCGGTGTGGGATGAGCTGCACTGGAACCAGGGCGAAGTGCTCGGCGACTTCGCACACGTCTACATGTATGCGCAGCGCACGGCTGATGACCGCATCGCCATTGGTGGCCGCGGGGTGCCATATAAGTTTGGATCGAAGACGGACACAGACGGACAGACCGCCGAGTCGACGGTCGCGACGCTGAGTGAGATCCTTCACCGCTTCTTCCCTGCAACCCAGAATGCCGCGATCGATCACGTTTGGTCGGGCGTGCTCGGCGTTCCTCGTGACTGGGCCGCGACGGTCGGTCTCGATCGTCAGACGGGCATCGCATGGGGCGGCGGCTATGTCGGCACCGGCGTGACCACGACAAACCTCGCTGGTCGCACGATCACCGATCTCATTCTCGGGAACGATTCTGAGATCACCTCGCTGCCGTGGGTGAACCATCGGGTGCGCAAGTGGGAGCCAGAACCCCTGCGTTGGATCGCCACTCAGGGGCTGTACGCGGCCTATGGCATCGCGGATCGATCGGAACTTGCTGGCCGCAAGACCACGTCGCCGATCGCTCACGTCGCCGATGTCGTCACCGGCCGAAGTTAGCTCGACCCGGCCGAAGTTACTCGGCCCGCAAATTTCACACGCAAGGCAAACAAGGAGCACGACAGTGAATGCCATCCCCACATATGCAGACCACGCAACCGATCGCGCTGAGATCGGACCCCATAGCCCCAAGTCGACAGCCGTGACCGAGGGAATGACTGAGACCTCGACGACGGTTTGGGAATCAGGGAAGATCGTCACCGGACTGTGGGAATGCAATGCTGGCTCGTTCACCGCAACGCGCGAGGGATACACCGAGATCTGCACGATCCTCTCAGGCACACTCACGCTTGAGGTCGAAGGTCAGGAGCCAGAAGACTTCGGGCCGGGCGACGTCATGGTCATGCCGTCGGGCTGGGCTGGAACCTGGCACATTCACGAGCCGGTGCGCAAGCACTACACCACGATTCTCGACTAGTTCGTGAGCATCGAAAGCGGTGTGGTCACCAACCCAAGTGGTGACCACACCGCTTTTTTGAATCGTTAGACTCGCTGAATGGCACACACTGCGTTAATCACCGGGGCAAGCTCGGGTCTTGGGGCTGAGTACGCGAGACAGCTCGCAGCAAAGGGTTTCGCCCTCGTGCTCGTTGCGCGAGACACCGAGGCACTTGAGTCGCTCGCGACCGTATTGCGCGAATCTCACGGCGTGCATGTCGAGGTGCTCGCGTGCGATCTGCTCGATCCACACGGGGTGGATCGCGTCACCGCGAGACTCACTGATCCTTCACAGCCCATCGACCTGCTCATCAACAACGCTGGATTCGGTCTTGCGCTCGACTTCGAATCAAATGATGTTGAAGATGAGGCGAGGCATGTGCGGATCCACAACGAAGTGCCGATGCGGCTCACGCACGCGGCTGTTCAGGGAATGCTCGAGCGCGGGCGTGGCCAGATCGTGAACGTCGCTTCGGTCGCCGCATTCATACCGCGTAGCACGTACTCCGCGGCAAAACAGTGGCTCGTGCTGTTTTCGCGCTGGGCGAATGCTCGGTATCGGTCGCGGGGTGTGACGGTAACTGCCGTTTGCCCGGGCTTCACGCACACGAACTTCCACGAGCGGCTCGGGTTGCCGCCCGGGCAAGAGGGGGTGCCGCGGTGGATGTGGCTGAGCGCTAAGTCGGTCGTCGCTGAGTCGCTTCGCGATGTGGATCGCGGTAAGGCCGTCTCCGTGCCGTCGCTGAGGTACAAGCTCATCGTGATGCTCACCAAGGTGCTTCCGCAGGGCTTGCTCGCCCGTGTTGGGGAGCGCGGGCGGTAATCCTCCCGTCTCTCAAATCCGAGTGTGAGATTGTGCTCAAACGCCATCGCTTAGCAACAAACTTGCACTCGGATCTGACTGGGCGCGGCTACGCACCCGGATCAGCCGGAGCGCGGCTACGCACCCGGCAGGGTTTCGCGTACGCTTGGGCGTATGGCTGATTCTTCATTTGACGTAGTGAGCAAGGTCGACTCGATGGAAGTCGAGAACGCTGTTAACCAGGCGCGCAAGGAGGTCGAGCAGCGCTACGACTTCAAGGGCGTGGGGGCCGACATTTCGCACTCAGGCGAAGCGATCCTCATCAAAGCAAATTCAGAGGAGCGTGCGAACGCTGTGCTCGACGTGTTGCAGTCAAAGTTCATTAAGCGCGGACTCTCGCTCAAGGCGCTCGACTCTGGCGAGCCGTTTGCAAGTGGCAAGGAATACCGCATTGAGTCGAAACTCAAAGAGGGCATCGATCAGGCGACCGCGAAGAAGCTGAACAAGCTCATCCGCGATGAGGCCCCGAAGAGCGTGAAGAGCCAGATTCAGGGCGACGAGTTGCGCGTCTCCTCGAAGAGCCGCGACGACCTTCAAGAGACCATCGCGCTGCTCAAGGGCGCCGATGTCGACGTCGCCCTTCAGTTCGTGAACTTCCGTTAACCATGGTTGGCGAGAATTTGCTTGGCCCAGAGCCCACGCTCCTCACCGCAGATTCGGCGGTCGTCGATGCGCTCGCCGCGGGGCAAGATCCAGCATTCACCGCACGCGAGCACCCGGCTTCGCCGCTCGCCTGGGCGGTGCTCGCGGACCAGGCTCACGCCGACGGCCGCGAAATTGAGGCCTACGCGTTTGCGCGCGTCGGCTACCACCGTGGACTCGATGCACTGCGCAAGTCGGGCTGGCGCGGTGCAGGGCCGGTGCCGTGGTCACACGAGCCGAACCGCGGTGTGCTGAGGGCCCTGTATGCGCTACGCCGATCCGCCGCCGCGATCGGCGAGGCCGATGAGGTGGATCGCCTCACCGAGTTCTTGAATGGTGCGGATCCGGCCGCAATCCCGGCCATCGAAACCGCAGAGTAAGCGGTTCGATAGGATGGGTCGGTATCTGCCTACGTGCTAAGGAGGGGCTGAGATGCCCGCTGTACTCATTACTGGTGCCCAATGGGGCGACGAGGGCAAGGGTCGCGCGACCGACCTGCTCGGGAGCCGTGTCGACTATGTCGTGAAGTTCAACGGCGGTAACAACGCCGGTCACACGGTCGTCGTGGGTGATGAGAAGTACGCGCTGCATCTGCTTCCCTCAGGCATCCTCACGCCGGGGGTTACTCCGATCATTTCGAACGGTGTGGTCATCGACCTTGCAGTGCTCAAGCACGAGCTTGACGCTCTGAGCGAGCGCGGCGTCGACGTGTCGCGGCTCAAAGTGAGTGCGAACGCGCACGTCATCACCGAGTACCACCGCACGCTCGATAAGGTTACCGAGCGGTTCCTCGGTAAGAGACAGATCGGCACAACGGGGCGCGGCATCGGCCCCGCCTACGCCGACAAGATCAACCGCGTTGGCATTCGCATCCAAGACATTTTCGACGAGACCATCCTTCGCCAGAAGGTCGAAGCAGCGCTCGACTTCAAGAACCAGGTGCTCGTCAAGATCTACAATCGCCGCGCGATCTCGCCAGACGAGGTCGTCGAGGATCTGCTCGGCTACCGCGAGCTGCTCGAGCCTATGGTGTGTGATACCGGGCTCATGCTCCACGAGGCGATGGGCGAGGGTAAGACCGTGCTCTTCGAGGCTGGCCAGGCGACCATGCTCGATATCGACCACGGCACCTACCCCTTCGTTACGTCGTCGAATGCGACCGCGGGCGGCGCGTCGACGGGATCGGGGCTTCCGCCACACCAGATCGACCGCGTGATTTCAGTCGTGAAGGCTTACACAACCCGCGTGGGCGCTGGCCCGTTCCCTACCGAGCTGTTCGACGAAATGGGTGAGCACCTTGCGAAGGTGGGCCATGAATACGGCACCACGACCGGGCGGTTGCGCCGCTGCGGCTGGTACGACGCCCCTATCGCGCGTTATGCCGCCCGCATCAACGGCGTCACCGACTTCGTGCTCACGAAGCTCGACGTGCTCTCGGGCATCAAGTCGATTCCCGTCTGCGTCGCCTACGACGTGAACGGGGTGCGCCACGACGAGATGCCGGTGAACCAGAGCGACTTCCACCATGCGAAGCCGATCTACGAAGAGTTCCCCGGGTGGGACGAAGACATCTCTGGCGCCCGCACATTCGAGGAGCTGCCGAAGAACGCGCAAGACTACATCCTCGCGCTTGAGGCAATGAGTGGATCGCGGATCTCCGCAATTGGAGTCGGCCCGGAGCGCGAACAGGTTGTGGTTCGCCATGACCTGCTCAACTGATCGGAAGAGGCGCGCGTGTCTGAGATAAGCCCAGAAGAACAGCTCGCGACCCTTCGGTCGAGCATCGACAACATCGATGCTGCGCTCGTGCACATGCTTGCGGAGCGTTTCCGCTGCACACAGGCGGTCGGCCGGCTCAAGGCCGACCACGACATGCCGCCTTCAGATCCAGCTCGCGAGGCGAGGCAGACCGCCCGCCTGCGCGCGCTCGCCGAAGACGCGCACCTCGACCCAGAGTTCGCCGAGAAATGGTTCAACTTTGTTGTGGCCGAGGTGATCCAGCATCACAACCACCTCGCGGGCCGCGGCGAGGGAGCGTAGGCCGAGCGCGGGCGTGCCGAACGAGCCGCTTGCAGGGGATGCTGTGGCCCGAGCGTTAGCTCGGCGATCCAGCCGCCTTGCGCACATACTCAGTAATCGTCTTCTCGGTTTCTGGCGTGAGTTTGATGAGCGCGAATGAGGTGACCCACATGTCGCCCTCACCAAGCAGCGAATCCTCTTCGAAACCGAGGGTCGCGTAACGAGTTTTGAACCGCGAGGCTGCCATGAAGAACAGCACGACCTTGCCGTCAGCATTTGCGTACGCGGGACCCCCGTACCGCGTCTTCGGCATGAGGTGGGGTGCGACGTCGGAGACGATGCGGTGAATGCCCTCGGCGAGTTCTTTGTCCTCTGCAGGCATTGCGCTGATCACCTCGCGGATCGCCTCCTCTCCGGCTGCTCGGGTCTTCTCCGCTTTTGCTTCCTTGCGAAGCTCTGCGGCGCGTTGCTTGACCGCCTCGCGCTCTTCTTTGGAGAGTCCTGCTGCGTTCTCGGCCACGGTATATTCCTTTCGCGGGCGGGAGGGCGACTAGTGTTTCACGATACCTCTGAATAGCAGTGAAGACTTCTTGAAACCTGACGAGAATGCTCTCTCCATGTTGTGAATTATTCGAACATATGTTCGAATAATGGGGTGAGATGGAACGGACAAGCTGCAAGTCGCCCGGGTGAGAAGCCTGATCAAGCTGAGAGCAATGTACTTCCGGGGCTTGAACTCGCTGATGTTGCCGCGATCCCGGGCCACCTGCGCACGATGCGCACGCCGGAGTTTGCGGGAGCGGTGTTCCACGAGGTACTCGCGAAGAGTGCGCTGAACAAAGTGCCCCAGGGCTCATCGATGCCGTTCTCCTGGACCATCAACCCATACCGGGGCTGCTCTCATGCGTGTGTGTACTGTGTTTCACCAGACACCTTGATCCTGTGTGCAGACGGCAGGCAGAGGCCTCTGCATAGCCTGGGCGTAGGTGATGAGGTCTTCGGTACTGCGCGGCAGGGAGCTTACCGACGATACGTAAAGACACGGATACTTGCAAAATGGGGAACTCGCAAGACCGCTTACCGGGTTACGCTCGCGGACGGAACCTCCGTGATCGCGAGCGGGGACCATCGCTTTCTCACTGAGCGAGGCTGGAAGTTCGTAACAAATGCGACCGTAGGGCAGCGTCCTCACCTCACATTTAGCAATCGTCTCATGGGATTCGGGCTAGGCACTGTAAACGCGGTGCCTGCCCCAAACGAGGAACGATTTCGACGAGGATATCTGACTGGGATGGTCCGTGGCGATGGGATGATTTTCCGACGGAGTTATGATGACGGAATTCGGGTGCGGCGCATGGTTATGTTTCGATTGGCACTCGCTGACGAAGAAGCTCTCCTCAGAGCAAAAGTATTCTTCGAACAAGAAGGGGTCGAACTTCGCGAGCGCGCATTTGTAGCTGCGACACCGGGAAGACGAGCGATGAACGCATTGCAAACGGGTGCATCGTGCAAGGTGGACAGAATAGAGAAGCTCGCTTATGAGACGCATCCTGAGGACGTGTTGTGGAATGCGGGATTTCTCTCCGGAATATTTGACGCCGAAGGGTCCTGCTCGCGAGGAGTGCTGCGGATCTCGAATAAGAACACTGAGGTTCTCGCACTCATCATGTCCGCAATGACGAGCCTCGGCTTCGAATACGTTCTTGAACCAGTCCGATCGTCGGGTGTGCAATCTGTGCGTCTTCTGGGCGGGCTGCCCGCTCGACAGAAGTTCTTCCAGTTGACGAGTCCAGCGATAACGAGAAAGCTGGAAATTGAGGGCACTGCTGTTAAATCGGTGGCAGATTTACGTGTGCATTCGATCGAAGAGCTGCCCGGCGAACACGATTTGATCGACATCACCACTGGCACGGGGGATTTCATCGCAAACGGTGTGATCAGCCACAACTGCTTCGCCCGCGGGTCTCACCGCTACCTCGACTTCGACACCGGCAAAGACTTCGATTCGCAAATTGTTGTGAAGGTGAACGTTGCCGAGGTGCTTGGGCGCGAACTCGCGAAGCCGTCGTGGCAGCGCGAGACCGTAGCGCTCGGCACGAACACCGACCCGTATCAGCGTGCCGAGGGTCGCTACAAGCTCATGCCCGGCATCGTTGACGCGCTGGCGCGCAGCCATACACCGTTCTCGATACTCACGAAGGGTACGCTGCTTAGGCGCGATCTTCCGGCGCTCGCTACGGCCGCGGAGCGCGTGCGCGTTCACCTCGCAATGTCAATCGCAGTGGGAGACACGGACCTCCAGCAATCGATTGAACCGGGCACTCCGACGACGAGAGCGCGGCTCGACACCATTGCCGCGGCTCGCGATGCGGGCTTCGAACCAGATGTATTTGTCATGCCGGTGCTGCCGCTCCTCACCGACTCACAGGCGCACCTGAATGCGCTCCTCAGAGACATTCGAGAAGCTGGCGCGCGTTCGGCGCAGTACGGGGCGCTGCATCTGCGGTCGCATGTGAAGCCGTGGTTCTTCGCATGGCTTGAGCGGGAGTATCCCGAACTCCTTCCGAAGTACCGCAAGCTCTACCCTGGTGCGTCGAGCAAGGCGACGCAGGCCTACCGCATAGATCTTGCGGCGCGGATCCGCCCCCTCATTCGCCGCTATGGTCTCGAACCGAAGTGTGGATCGGGTCGCAGTCGCGACCCCTACCCGCCGACGGGCTCGTCAACGGCCGCGGCAGGGCAGGCCGCACCCGTGCTCGATCTCTTCGATTCGCCCTCGATTGAGACCCCGGGCGCCCCGGCACCGACACTCTTCTGAACCAGGTACGACCCTGGCGCTCCCGATCATTACTCGCCAAGCGATGGATTAGAGTTCGGCGGCAGCTGCTCGTGCGACGGCGATTGCATCGAGCACTCGCTGCCGGAGCACATTGCCGCGCCCGGCGAAGCCGCGCTGGCGACGCACATACTCCCGTTTTCCCTCGGGAGTCTCGATCGCGATCGGTTCGAGCAGAGCTCCCGTATGGTCTGTGAAACCACTGACATCGTACGGCGATGCTTGCATATCGACCATACGAATGTCGCGCGCGAGTTCGAACGAATCGAGCAACAGTTCGCCCGGAATAATTGGGCCGAGCTTTCCTGCCCACTTGTACACGTCCATGCCAGCGTGCAGGCATGCGGATTGCTCGGTGTCTCGCTGGTTCTCGCGCGTCGGCGAGAGCTCGTTGAGCGGCGCAGCTTCGGGAGTGAAGAAGCGGTAAGCGTCAAAGTGGCTGCACGAGATCGGGTTCGACTCGACGACGGCGTCGGTGGCCTCGTGCCCGATGCGCAGCGGTAGCCGGACATGGCGGATCTGCTCTGGCGTCAACCGATACACCATCGCCCACTCATGCAGCCCGAAGCACCCAAACTGCGGGGTGCGCTCGAGCATCGACGAAAGCAGCTCCTCTATATACGCAACCGTCGCGCCGCGTTTCGCGAAGTATGCCTCAAGGTTGACCGAGGCGAATCCGCGATTGACGCGGTAGTAGCGCCACGTCTCGCGATCCACCGCGCCTTCGAGCGCGACACCCGCGCCCGGATGCCACTTACGCAACTCCCCCGGAGAGATGGTGTAGTACGTCCAGAGGAAGTCTTCGATCGGGTGGGTTTCGCCGCGCGACCTGCGGGCACGATGCGAGGCGGAGAGGGCATCCGCGCGCGCGTGGTGCTCGGCCTCCCGAGTTCGCCAGTGCACCTCGTTGAGCACTGAGCGCGGGTGCTGCGTGCGATCGAGCAGGGTAGTGCCAGCTCCAATGCCCACTGTGGGGCGTGCTGCGTCGCTCACTCGGGGTCCCTCCCGCGAAGCCGGTCGATCTCGCGCCGCTCGCGCTTTGTGGGGCGACCAGCGCCGCGATCGCGAATGATGTCGGCGGGCCGTTCGACGCGTGGCAAGGGCGGTGGGGTGAGATCTTCGAAGTACTTCGCGGCTTCGGCAGCGCTTCCTCGGCGGATCGCGAGGCCCGTCACCCTGTATATGCGGTCAAAGCCGTGCAGGCGCACGCGCACCTCGTCGCCGACCCGAACCGGCTGCGCTGCTTTTGCGGTGTCGCCGTTGATGCGCACGTGGCCAGCCCGGCACGCGGCCGTCGCCTGACTCCGGGTTTTCGCGAGCCTCGCGGCCCACACCCAACTGTCGATGCGCACTGATTCCACGTCTCGATCGTACGCGAGCACGCCCCAAAGCTCGATGATACGCACATTGATGCCCGAGCAAGCGTGCCACGATAGAAGCATGGCCGAGGAGTACGAGACGATCGCGTCGCGCGTTGACACAGAGATTGAGATCTCACGATCACGGTTTCTCACCCGACTCGAGCGGGTCGAGAGTGAGGAGGCCGCGCGCGATGTTATTGCTGACGTGCGAGCCGAGCATCCGCGGGCGAGGCATCACTGCTCTGCGTTCGTGATTGGCTCTGACGGCCGGATTCAGCGCTCGAATGATGACGGCGAACCGAGCGGAACCGCGGGTGTTCCAATGCTTGACGCGTTAGTGTCTACGGGCCTGAGTGACACGGTCGCGGTGGTGACCCGATATTTCGGTGGAGTGCTGCTCGGGGCGGGAGGACTCACGCGTGCCTACCGATCGGCCGTCGCTGGGGCAGTGCTTGAGGCCGTGCGGGTGAGGCGCGTCCTGAGGCGTGAGGTTACGGTGCAATCAACCTACGAGGTCGCCGCGCAGATTGAATCCGAGGCGAGGCGTCGCGGGTACGCGGTCGGCGAAGCTGAGTACACCGACACCGTACTGCAGCGGTTTGCGGTTGCAGAGACTGAGATCGATCCGCTGTGCGCGCTCGCCGCAGAACTGAGCGCGGGCAGTGCCGACGTGCAGATGGGCGAGGCGAGGTTCGTCGACCTCGCGTAGTTGCGGCTGTCACGGGGTGTGGATCGCACGGCCCAACGTCAGTCGCAGGCGGTAGCCTTGCGACATGAACTTTTGGTCCGAGATTGTGGGGCAGCCGCAAGCCGTTGAGGTGCTTGAGCGGGCGGCCGCACCGGGTGGAACACCGGCTCACGCTTGGCTCATTACGGGCCCTCCGGGCTCTGGGCGCTCGAATCTTGCGTATAGGTTTGCCGCGGCGCTCATCGCGCGCGAAGAGGCGGATCGCGACCGCGTGTACGCGCAGGTGCGCGCTGCGACGCACCCCGACTTTGCGCAGCTCACCACGCAGGCTGCTGTCATTACCATCGATGCGGGGCGCGACATCGTGACGACCGCGCACTACTCACCAAGCGAGGGCAGGTACCGCGTCATTGTTGTTGAAGACGCCGACCGCATGGCTGAGCGCACTTCAAACGTGCTGCTCAAGGCGATCGAGGAACCGCCTGAGCGCACCATCTGGGTCCTGTGCGCTCCGAGCGAGGCCGACCTTTTGCCGACTATTCGTTCGCGGGCGCGCTCACTGAGGCTTGTTACCCCGAGTGCCCTTGATGTCGCGAAGCTCCTCGTCGAGCGCGACGGGGTCGAGCCCGCGCTCGCAGAGCGAGCAGCTCGCCTCGCGCAGAGTCACATCGGCATGGCGAAGCGACTCGCGAGCGACCCCGAGGCGATGGATCGGCGGTCGAGCACCATCAACGGCGCGCTTGGCACGCGTACGCTTGGCGACGCGATGGCGGTTGCTGCTTCGCTCATCGCCATTGCTCAGGCAGATGCTGATGCGCTCACCGAACAGCTTGATTCGAGCGAACGAGAAGCCGCGATGCGTAACCTCGGAATCGCACCCGGTGCCGCGATTCCTCCGAAGCTCCGCTCACAGATGAAGGCACTTGAAGAGGATCAGGGCAGGAGACGCAAGCGTAGTTTGAGAGACGGGGTCGACCGAATCCTCACAGACTTGCTCTCCCTCTATAGAGATGTGCTCCTCATGAGCCTCGGCGCCATCTCAGCGGAGGCGTTTGGTTCCGGTGCGGGCGGCACTGCGCGCCTGATTAACGAAGAAGCAGGTGCGGCAATCCGTGAACTCGGTGATCGCTGGAATCCGGAGCAGGCGCTCGCCGTGGTGTCCGCGGTCGAGGAGGCACGAATCCGTCTCGCGAGCCAGATCACTCCTGGGCTGGTGCTCGAGGCGCTGTTTGCGCGCATCGTCATGGCCGACAGCGGGGTGCTCGAATCTTAGGTGCTGGGACGGTGTTGTCGGCCGCGGTACCAGGCAACGGCCGGCGCGGCGGCGAACTGCTATCGGGTCCAGTAGGCGCCGATGTCGAATGACTCGAACGGCGTCGTGCTCTTGAGGTAGAGCGGATGCCGGGGGTGGCCGGCCTTGGTGGGGGTGCCGAGCGTCATCCAGGTGCACGCTTGTAGTTCGGGGAGCGCTGCGATGTCGCGAGCGAGGCCCGGGAGGTAGCGTCGTGACTCGATGAGTACGCCCCAGGCAGCGACGATTGTGAGCGACCTTCCCGCGATCTGTTCGGCGATATGACGTTCATTCTCGGCCTTGAGTTGCAAATCGGGTTGGCGATGCAGCCCTGCGGGATCGGTGGAGATCTGCGGGTACACGTTGAGCATCGTCCAGCTGTCGTGACCGTGTCGCTCAGCGAACCTGCTCACGCGTGTCACCGTGGGGTCTAACCGACCGGGCACCGCGGTGCTCGGGTTGATACCGAAGCATACGAGGGGATTGGAGCCCACGGTGCCGAGCACGAATCTCGAAGCACCGTCCGCGGTCTTCTCCCACACCCATTGGGCCATCGGTATTGTTTCTCCTGTCGCAGCCTGCACCATTACCATAACCGCAATCGCGCTGCGTCAGACTTCGTGTGCGGGAGCGCGCAGATTCGCGGGTTCGCAGAGGAGTATGAGCGCTGAGAAGTTGTGCGTGCAGCACGCCAGGCCCAGGTGTCTATGGCAGACTTGCGAGCGACACGAGTGTGTCTTGAACTATTGCGTGCTTTGAGCAGTTTGAGGAGGCCCGGTACGACCGTGCGCGAACGCCACACCACGCCGCTGAAGTGGCTCATTCCTGTCGCGGCGGTACTCGTCGTCATCGGTCTTGTGGTGTCTCTCACCGGCGTGTGGCGCGCATTCCAGCCTCCCCAGACGCTCACCCCGCTCACCGAGCTACAGCTCGAACCGCCAGAGGAGGTGCCGGCGGGCGGAGACTTCGGCGCGCAAACCCCCAGCTGGGAGGACTGCGGAAACGACAAGGTGTGTGCCGATGTGCGAGCACCCCTCGATTGGGGCGATGCTGAGGCGGGTACGATCCGCCTGCGTCTCGTGAAGCAGGCTGCGACAGGCGGTGACCCGATTGGCACCCTGTTCGTGAATCCCGGTGGCCCCGGAGCCTCGGGCGCAGACTATGTGCGCACCAACATTGACGGCGCAGTTGGCGCAGCGCTGCAGCGAGACTACGACATCGTCGGCTGGGACCCGAGGGGCGTCGGCGCCTCAAGCGCGGTGAGCTGTTTCGATGACGCGGGGATGGATGCGTTCCTCTTCGGTATCGACGAAGACTTCGCTGAGCTCGAGCGCGGCAGCGCAGAGTGGATCGCGGCAGCTGCCGAAGAGTCTGCGACGTTTGGCGCCGCATGCCAGCAGAACACCGGACCACTGCTTGGCCACGTCGACACAGATTCAACGGTGCGTGACCTCGATATGCTTCGTGAGATCGTGGGCGACGACGAGCTTCACTACCTCGGGTACTCGTATGGCACCTTCATCGGCGCGAGATATGCGGAGACGTACCCTGAGCGGGTCGGACGTATGGTCCTCGACGGGGTGCTCTCGCCGGCTGCGACGCTCGCCGAGGTGGTGCGCGAACAGACGCGTGGCTTTGAGAGCGCACTGCGCGGCTACGCGAGCTGGTGCCTCTCGGGCGACGAATGTCCGCTCGCGGGTGATGGATCGGGATCGAGCGGTGAGGGCGCCAGCGAAGCCGCAGTCAATGCGGCCATGGCGGAGATCCGCACGCTACTCGACAAGGTCGATGAGACTCCAATGCTCGCCTCCGACGGACGACTCCTCGGTTCATCAACCCTGCTCACAGCAATCATCACCCCCTTGTACTCGCAGTCGAACTGGGCATACCTAAATACGCTGTTCGCAAGTGTCGCCGAAGGAGACGCAGACCTCGCGTTCGCACTCGCGGATTCGTACTACGGGCGCGTCGATGGCTCTTACGAGGACAACTCAACTGTCGCATTCTCGGCAATTAACTGTCTCGACTATCCGCGAGACGCCGATCCCGAACGCATGAAACGCGAGGCCGCAGAACTCGAACAGCTCGCTCCAACGATCGGCAAGTTCCAGGGGTACGGCGACCTGAGCTGTGCGGGTTGGCCCTATCGGGGAGTCAACTCGCGCGATGCTGTGACGGCCGCTGGTTCAGGCCCAATTCTGGTTCTTGGCACGACCGGTGACCCTGCGACTCCGTACCAGTGGGCGGTCGATCTTGCCGAGCAGCTCGAGAACGGCGTGCTCGTAACTCTCGAAGGCGAGGGGCACACGGCCTACGGCAAGAACGTGTGTGTGGATCGAGCGGTTGAGAGCTACCTGCTCGATGGCACGCCCCCAAAAGACGGGCTCCTTTGCAAGTGAGCCGTGCTGAAATACACTCCGAACACGTGGTAGAGTTGTCGTTTGTGTGCGATCCCAATCGTGCCACGCCGACTTAGCTCAGGGGTAGAGCAGTTCCCTCGTAAAGAACAGGTCTCGGGTTCAAATCCCGAAGTCGGCTCGGGTGGATCATGCAATGCATGAGAAGCCGGAGCCCATGTGGCTCACACTACCGCGCGTCGGATCGGCCGGCGAGGCGGGAGAGCGGGCGCAACCGCGCGCGTTCGAGGAAAGGAAACAATCATGGCTAAAGCCAAGAAGGTTACCGGTCTGATCAAGCTTCAGATCGCAGCCGGCGCCGCGAACCCGGCACCCCCCGTGGGTCCTGCCCTGGGTCAGCACGGCGTCAACATCATGGAATTCTGCAAGGCGTACAACGCGGCTACAGAATCCCAGCGCGGCAACATCGTCCCCGTCGAGATCACGGTGTACGAAGACCGTTCGTTCGACTTCGTCCTGAAGACCCCACCGGCAGCTGAGCTTCTCAAGAAGGCAGCTGGCGTGCAGAAGGGCTCGGGCACCCCGCACACCGTTAAGGTTGCGAAGGTCACCGCAGAGCAGGTTCGCCAGATCGCCGAGCAGAAGCAGGCCGATCTCAACGCGAACGACA